>CAYXQV010000184.1:0-5376 GCA_964467505.1 uncultured Hyphomonadaceae bacterium
GGCGGGGAAGCTGTCGGAGCAGCCGGGCTGACAGATGCGGTTTCGACCGGCTGCGCAGGCTCAGGCGCGCGTGCCGACCTCCCAGGCGCGGGTTCGGGCGCAGGCTCTGGCGCAGCCCGTGGCTGCGGCTCATCATCCTCGGCGGGCAGTTCACCATCGACAGCGATCACAAGAATCTCCGTGCCAACGGCAATGACATCTCCGGCTGCGCCATTGATCGCGGTGACCCTGCCAGACACCGGCGAGGGTATTTCCACGGTCGCCTTGTCTGTCATCACGTCGAGCAGGTCTTCATCCTCCTCGACCGTGTCGCCCACCTTGACGTGCCATTCGACGATTTCGGCCTCGACGACGCCTTCGCCGACATCGGGCATGCGCAGTTTGTAGTCGCTCATGCCGCCGTCTCCATGAGTTTCTTCAATGCCCGGCCGACCCGTTCCTGGCCGGGAAAATAGCTCCATTCATGCGCATGCGGATAGGGCGTGTCCCAGCCAGTGACGCGGACAATCGGCGCTTCGAGATGATAGAAGCAGTCTTCCTGGATCTGCGCGGTCAGTTCGGCTCCGAACCCGGAGGTGCGCGGAGCCTCGTGCAGGATGACGCAGCGCCCGGTCTTCTCCACCGAACGCGCCACAGTCTCGATGTCATAGGGGACCAGGGTTCGCAGGTCGATGATCTCGGCATCCACGCCCTGCGCCTCGGCGGCCGCCAGTGCGACATGCACCATGGTGCCATAGGCAATCACGGTCACCTCGCCGCCCTCACGCACAACATCGGCCACGCCGATCGGCACGCTGTAGTGACCTTCGGGCACCTCGCCTTTCGGATGATCCTTCCAGGAGGCCTGCGGCTTGTTCGGATCGCCATCGAAGGCGCCGTTATAAAGCCGCTTGGGCTCGAAGAAGATGACCGGATCATCGCTTTCGATGGCCGAGATCAGCAGCCCCTTGGCGTCATGAGGGTTGGACGGCATCAGCGTCACCAGCCCCGGGATGTGCGTGAAAAAGCCTTCCGGGCTCATCGAATGGGTCTGCCCGCCATAAATCCCGCCGCCGCAGGGCGTGCGGATCGTCACTGGCGCGGTGAACTGGCCGGCGGAGCGATAACGGATGCGGGTCAACTCGGAAATGATCTGGTCGAAGCCGGGGAAGATATAATCAGCGAACTGGATCTCCGCGACAGGGCGCATGCCGTTTGCCGCCATGCCCATCGCCATGGCAACAATCGCGCCCTCATTGATCGGGGCATCGAAGACACGCGCCGTGCCATGCTTTTCCTGCAGCCCGCGCGTAACGCCGAACACGCCGCCGAAATAGCCGACATCCTCACCAAAGGCGAGAACACTCTTATCTGCAGTCAGTTTCAGGTCCAGGCCATCATTGAGCGCCTGGATCATGTTCATCGCGGGCATTTGTCCTGCTCCTCACTGAGCCCTGAAAAAAAAGCCCCCGCCGGAACACATTCGCAGTCTGACCATGCATGTCGCGGGTCGGCGCTTCGGATGTGCTCCGGTGAGGGCCAGTCGGGAGGAATGCTAAAGACCCAGTTCCTGACGCTGGCGGCGCAGATGCCAGGGCTGGACGGCAAAGACATCGTCGAACATGCTTTGTGTCGGTGCGTGCGGGCCGTCTTCGAGCGTGCCATACGAGACCGCCTCTTTCCACGCCGCCGAGACACGCTCGCGACATTCGGTTTCCCAGTCATCATGGCGCTGGGTGTCCCATTCGCCAGTCGCGATGAGGTGGGCGCGCAGCCGCTCGACCGGGTCGCCAAGCGGCCAGGCCTTGTATTCGTCTTTCGGGCGGTATTTTGCCGGATCGTCGGAGGTCGAATGGGCCTCGCCGCGATAGGTGTAATGCTCGATCAGGGTCGGGCCACCGCCCGTGCGCGCCCGCTCGGCCGCCCAGCGCACAGCTGCATATACCGCCAGGAAATCATTGCCATCCACGCGGATGCCGGGAATGCCATAGCCGATCGCCTTGGAGGCGAAACTGGCCGCCTTGCCGCGCGAGATCGAATTGTGCATCGAGATCGCCCACTGATTGTTGACGACATTCAGGATTACCGGGGCATTATAGGTCGAGGCCAGCGTCATCGCCGCGTGGAAATCACCTTCAGCCGTCGTCCCGTCGCCGATCCAGGAGCAGGCAATCGCCGCATCTCCCTTCAGCGCCGAGGCCATCGACCAGCCGACCGCCTGGGGGAACTGCGTGCCGAGATTGCCGGAAATCGAGAACCAGTTGAGATCGCGATTGGTGTAGTGGACCGGCAACTGGCGCCCCTTGAGATTGTCGCGGACGTTCGAAATACAGTGGCACATCATATCGACAAGGTCGCCGCCGCGCTGGAGAAGCGCGCCCTGCTGGCGATAGCTCGGAAACAGCATGTCCTCATCGCGCAGCGCCAGCACAGTTGCCACCGCAGTGGCCTCCTCGCCGAGCGACTTCATGTAGAAACTGAGGCGCTTGGTGCGCTGCATCTTCAGCATGCGATTGTCATATTCGCGGGTGAGCACCATCGTTTTCAGGCCCGCGCGCAACATTTCGGGCGCGACATCTGGTACCCATTCGCCAACCGCTTCGTGGCGATCATTCAACACACCGACCAGCCCGAAGGCGAGATCCATCATCTCGCCGGCATCGGCCAGCAACGCCGGCTTGCGCATCTCCCCGGCAGCGGGAAGGTCGAGCTTCGAAAAATCCGGCGTGTCACCCGGGCGGGCTGCTGGCGAGGGCACCTGAAAAAGCTTTTCGGGACTTGCCATATTGAAATCTCCTCCTCCACATCCGGTCATTGTGGTTTTTTTATACCCCATACATAGCATTCAATGGGGTTTTCTTTCAACATGAATTCAGTAAAAGGTTATTTATTCCTCGGCAGGGTGGTCATTCAAAATCGTTTGCCTGACAAACGCCGACAGCATCCCCCGCCTTGATAAAAACCACCCCGCGTTGCGATTTCAGCCCTCGCCAGAAAGCTCCACCCTGAAGCCATGCGGGTCAACAGAGGCGATCTGCGCGTGGCGCCGGCCGGGCCAGCTGATCATATCGAGCCGGTGATCGACCTTGCGGGCGCTCGCATCGAACACCGCCGCATTCTCATAGCGCAGCCAGGCAAGACGATGCTCGCTGTCGGCCCGGGTGCCAGCCGCTTCGATGGCCCTGACCGCGCGTCGGTGCGTGTCTGCATCGAAATACTGCCAGGCGATGGAATGATAGACCACCGTTGTCCCTGCGGGCAGCGGCCCCGACAGCGCCGCCTCCAGCCAGTCTGCAGCATTGGCCGCTTCGACACGGACCCCGCGCTCGCGCGCAACGGCAATGGCCTTGTCGAGGCGTTCCAGCCGGTCGGTCTGATCTGGCCAGATATAGCTTTTCACGCGCAACCGGTCGAAATTGTCCTCGATGTCGAGGGGCGTCAGGTCACATGCGCGCCGCGATGCAATCTCGAACCGCGCCGGCAGGTCTGGTACCGGACCGATCCATTCCGCCGCGATCACCGGAGCACCTGGCGCGCCGGCCCGCTGCCAATGGCCGCCATCATAGCCAAACGCATCCCAATGCTGGTTGAGGCCCGCGCTTGCGCCGATTTCAAGCAGGTGCAGAGGGCCTTGGAGACGCGAAAAGCCGGCCAGGAGCCCAATCGCGCGGCGGGTTTCATTGGTCTGCGGCGGACGGGTGATGAAGTCGGCAACCCATGCTTCGTGCCGGCTGAGGGCATCGAACGCAATGGGCAGAACGCTGGTCATGCTCGCATCCGGCGCGGCGGCCGCGGCGTGTTCCTGCTCCGAGAGCTGCACTTCCTTTTTCTCCGGCTGCAATGTTGCCTTGATATTCTGGTCCTGCAATTCCTCGAGCTTCAAAAGCACCCGGCCAATATCACGCTTGAGCATGTCCACGTCCATCCCCAGCTCCGCGGCGGCCGCGTTGATATAGGCCATGCGGTGGCGGGCGTTATAAAGGTCCAGCGTGTCGACGTAGTATTTCTCGCCCTGCAAAGCGCGGATGTTTACTTTGAGAACTTCGTACGAAAGGTTGCGCTGCATGCCCCGGACACGGTACGAGCGCTCTCCGAGAGTGATTTCCACGTCCTGGCCTTTGACGATGCACGGGACGTTGATCTTTTCCGGCTGTGGTGAGGTCGCGGCGGAATGTTCGCTGTGCGCAGCGGGTTCAGCTGCGGCTAAAGAAGAGGGACTTTTATCCTGTAACGGTGAAGACGGATCCGAGGACGGTGTTTCCTCGGCTGCCTGGCGCCGCGGTATCGGCTGCTCAGTAGCGCGATTTCCCGCTTCCGCCGCGGTCCCATCTTCTATTATATCTGTCTCATCATCCGTAGCCGTGTGATCCGTCGAAGGCCGCTTCCCCATCCACAGTGCGGCATTCACTGCAAGCTGCAGGGTCTTGGAAGGTGGCTTGACATGAAGGATGTAGCTGTTCGCATCCATCTCGCGCGGAAACTGGATACGCAAACACTCGATACCTTCACCCATAAGTGTACCGGCAAGGCCGCAGGCCGCCTTGTCCCCGGCATCGTCGCGGTCGTATGCGATATACACCCGCTGCACGCGGTGATCGATGAACGCCTTGAGCATTTCGTCGGTAAAGCCGTTCACCCCGTAGGCGGCGGTTACGTTGCGAAAGCCATGCACCCAAAATGACAGCGCATCGATGATCGACTCACACAGAATGATTTCTTTAGCCGCTAAAGCAGCCGCATTCCAGATGCCTCTGTGCGGTCCCGGCAGATAGGTATGATACGCCGTGCCCAGTCGCAGGTCGTCGCGGATCTTGCGGCCGTAGATTTCCGTGATGATTCCATGCTCATCCATAATGGGAAACACCACTGAGCCGTTGAAATGCTCGTGGCCGCTTTGACGATAGATGCCCAGGTGGGTGAGTTGACCCCGGATATCCGCGCCGGTCTTGCGGTTCTTGTTGGGCAAGCGAAGCCCCAGTGTGCGGTCCGCGTAGCCGATCTTGAAAGTCGTGAGCGCTTCCTCATTCCGTATGCCGCGCTCTTCCAGATATGCCAGCGCCACCGGTGATTATTTGAGCCGCTCGTGGTAGTAGTCTATCACCCGGCGCAGTGCCGTCTGGTCATCGACATCGCTTGTCACCGGCGACTGCAGCCGGGGCACCGTATTCTTGCCGAGAATCTTATCCGATGCAACAAGCGTCGACGCTTTGCCGCTGCGAAGGAGCTCTACCGCATGCCGAAAGCTCACACCCTCGGATTTCATGATCCAGTCGATAGTCGAGCCGCCGCTGCCGCAGGCGCCCAGACAGTGCCAGAGGTTTTTGTCCGGCGAGACAACCAATGACGGGGTTTTGTCGTTGTGGAAAGGACACAGACCGATAAGGTCTTTGCCGTGGG
>CAYXQV010000185.1:0-5322 GCA_964467505.1 uncultured Hyphomonadaceae bacterium
GGGTGATGCCGTTGAGGTCACCGACACCATCGCCGGTGGTGTCACAGAAGCTGCGCGGATAGACCTGATAGATCACCGCACCCCTCCACCATGGCGGCGCGCCGGTGCCGTTCGTGTATGGCGCCTCCTGCACGTGCCCGGTGGCAAAACCGTTATCACTCATTGCGTCCAGTCCTGACTGCGGCCCACGGCATGGCCGAAACCGGCGAAGTTGATTTGTGTAACTTTCCGGCGCGGGGATGCGTGGCGCACGGCTCATCGTCAATGGTGTAGAGCGGTTTGATCGCGGATCGGTTTCGTTTCAATATAAGAAATCCGAACACCGGCGGTGAGACGCTACGGTCCATCGGCTCATTCGGGTGATCTCGCGGTCGCGCGACCGGGGCGCTGCCCGCCATCATGGTTCGCCCCTGCAATCCGGTATCTGTCTGCTGACGTATAGATGAGATGATACGCAAAATCGCCGCGCCTTTCATCACGCTCATTATTACGGTTCTTGCCATGGCCAGTGCTCAAACGCCTGATGATTCCGACCATCCACCGCTGGTTTCGTTTGAGACGCCGGAGGAATTGCAGGCATGGCGAACGGTCAATGACACTGTCATGGGCGGGCGTTCCAGCGGCGGAGCGGACCTCACAGACACGCAACTGGTCTTTTCCGGGGTGCTGAATACGCGCGGCGGTGGTTTCTCATTGGTGCGGCGCACCATGGAGGAAGGAGCGCTGAAGGGCAGCGAGGGGCTTGTCCTCTCGATCAGGTCGGACGGGCGGGCCTATCGCGTCATCGCGCGCACAGATGCGCGGTTCCTCGGCCGGGCCGTGTCCTATCAGGCGCAAATCCCGCCCTCCCCGGCGGGTGAGTGGTCGCAGGTGGACGTGCCATTCGATGCCTTTGTCCCAAGCGTTTTCGGGCGCCGCGTGCCGGCCGACCCGTTCGATCCGGCAAAGGTCAATGAGCTTGGTTTCATCATCGCTGACGCGGTCGATGGGCCCTTCTCGATGCAGGTCAGGGCCATCGGGCTGAAGCCGTGAAAGCGGCGTGTTGAAAGATTGCGGCCCAAAGCCTGACCAGTCGCGACCACATGTCCACCGATGTGCGCAGATGAGTTCTGATCCGCACACACTGATATGAGCGGATCGATGAGGCCGAAAACCGCTGGCATAGTGTTAGTGGGTGCGCTGGTATGACCATTATCCAAACGGTTTGCACACAATCACCTTTGATTAATGCCCGTTTAACGAACAGGGCAACCCGCCGCCGTCAACGGCCAAGCGGGGCGAACAGGTCCTGCAAGGTGGCCTCGTCCAGCACGTTCTCCGAAGCCGCGCTGCTGTCGTCAAACAGCGCATCGGCCAGCGCCTGTTTGCGCGCCTGCATGTCGAGGATCCTTTCCTCCACCGTGCCAGCGGCCACGAGCCGGTGGACGAAGACCGGCTTGTCCTGGCCGATGCGGTGGGTGCGGTCCATCGCCTGACGCTCGACCGCCGGGTTCCACCATGGATCATAGAGGATGACCGTGTCGGCCTCGGTCAGGGTCAGCCCGACGCCGCCCGCCTTCAGGCTCAGAAGGAACACCGCTGCGTCACCGCTTGCGAAGCTTTCCAGAACGTCTGCGCGGTTCTGCGTCTGCCCTGTCAGGGTCAGATGGGAAATGCCGGCCTCGGCCAGATCAGCCTCGATCAGGCGCAGCATCTCGACAAATTGCGAGAACACGAGCACGCGCCGGGTCGATCCGTATCGTTCCCCCTGGCATCACGCGCAGGTCGAGCGGATGGCCGCCTGCGTCCTCAAAACCGAGGCGCTGGCTGCCATCCGACACCATCTGCCAGCCCAACAGCGGTTCGGAGCATATTGGGATCAAATCCAACCGGTTGCACTCAGACCGGGCGGTTTCAGGCTGCACCACGCAGCCTGTCGCGGACAAATCCAGCCGCGATTTCGATGCTCGCCCGCGCGTCGCGTGAGCGGAATCGCTCCAGATGATGGCGCGGGCTGTCCCAGTAATTCATCCTGACCGGAATGCCGGCATCGCGCGCCTTCTCGGCGAGGCCGATCGCGTCATCAAAATGCATGTCATAGCGGCTGCAATGCACCGCCAGTGCGGGCAGGCCGGCAAGACCGGCATAGGCGGGCGATGCGCGCGGGTCCGTGGGCAGCGTGTCACCGAGATAGAGGCGCGCAGCGACTGCGGCGGTTTCCATCCGGAACGGACTGTCGCTCGACAGGCTCTTGGTGACATAGGACCAGCCGCGCATGGCAAGGTCGGTCCATGGCGAAAACAGCATTGCGCCTGCCGGCATTGGGAGTCTGCGCGCCCTGATTTCGAGCAGCGCCGAGAGCGTCAGCGTCGCCCCGGCACTGTCGCCCGCCATGATGATGCGATCCGCGCGATGGCCATGTTCGAGCAATGCCTGATAATGATCGACCAGATCCCAGACCGGCTGTGGAAACGGAAACTCAGGCGCCAGCCGATGTTCGGGAACTACCGCCCGGCAGCCACAC
Organism: uncultured Hyphomonadaceae bacterium; assembly: GCA_964467505.1. Classification (GTDB taxonomy): domain Bacteria; phylum Pseudomonadota; class Alphaproteobacteria; order Caulobacterales; family Hyphomonadaceae; genus UBA5336. The sequence continues at coordinate 2,504 of CAYXQV010000185.1, forward strand.
GCCTCGGCAAGCTGCCCGGCAATCTCGATCTGGCGCGGAACTGGCGGCAGCATGAAACCGCCACCGGGAACATAGACAAGAAGCGGCGATCCAGTCTCGGGAACAGGCCAGTCAGGCGCTTCGGTTTCAGGGGCTGGACGGCTTGCGGGCAACGATGCGGTCCGCAACGGTGTCGTGGCTGCCATCGCCAGACGCGGTGGCCTTGCGCGCAGGATCGAAAACCGACCTGTGCGTGCCTCCTGGCGCAACTGATCTATGAAACCCATCGCACCGGCGACATTTTCAGAGTGAAACGCGCGTTCGATCTGGCGCGCCAGCGCATATTCGGTGATCCGGTTTTCCAGCCGCGCCGCAGCATGATCGACAGCCCGCAACAGCGGTGAGGCTGCCGATCTGATATGCCGCGCAATATCGACCTGTTCGAGCGCAGCAAGCCGCTGCGTGACATCTGCCGCAGACAAGGCTGAGGGAACAGGAAAGGCCGCATCTGCAATCATGCCGCATTGGCTAGCACAAAACTGCAGCCCTGTTAAACTGCGTTGCATGGCTGACGAAACCGAAAGCAAAAAGCCCGACGCGGCCGAAATTCTCGATCTGATCGGGCGGCTTAAGCTGGATGGCGTGGCGCTTGGCGATGAACCGTCCTGGCAGGCGCGCATCGCGCAGATTGCCGCGCAGCTTCCTGACGCGATGATGACGGATATTGTCGCGCGGATGCGTCATTCGCTCGGCGACCAGATGGTTGATTTCGAACATTTTGCTTCGATGTATCGACTGACGCCGGCTGAAACCGAACTGGTTCGCAGTCTTGCGGCGGGCCATTCGGTCCCCGAACACGCCCGGCGGATGGGCATTTCAGGCAATACCGCACGCGTGCATATGCAGCGGGTGCTGGAGAAAACCGGCGCAAGGCGGCAGACCGACCTGCTGCGCAAATTGCTGGAATAGAGCGCAAACCCATGCCGGGCTGGCGTCAGGCCACGCCCCTTTTCAGCTTCCGACCCCGACAATCTGGCAAACCAGCAGCGCCTTTTGCGCGGTGTGTAATGCAATTGCATGACGCGCGCGCCTGCACGCTCCGCGATGCTGTTTTCGACTCACGTCGTCGACGATCAACAACAATCAGGGGTTTGAAAATGACGAACTGGAAATGGCAGACCGCGCTTCTCGCCACTCTCGCTGCAGGAACGGCGATACCGCAGGCGGCTCTTGCACAGGAGCCATTGAGAGAAGCTGATGAATACCATGCTGCGTTGATCCTTAAGGCTGCGGAAGCTCAATTCGCAAGATATGAAGCAGATTTCGAAGAAGCCGTTGCGCTTCGAAAAGCTGGAAAGTGCGAGGATCGCGAGTCGAAACTAAATCGGTTGCAAGGGGAAATAGAAGGCCTCGAAGCACCAGCTGGTGCGATCATGCGGAGCGAAATGGACCAATCCGGCTTTACCGATCGCTTCGCGGCCGAACTTGCACAGCCGTGCGAGCCACAAAAGTCCGAATCGAAGATTTCGATCACTGCTGGCGCAACAACCACCTGGGCCGAATTTCCCGGAACGGGGACGGGGTTTCAGCGCGATGGCGCGCCGGGCACCGCGCCTGAAGACTTCGCGGTCGAATCGCCGAAAGACACCACCCTTTATGGTGGCTATGTGAATCTTGATTATGGCAAAGCAAGACTCTACGGCAAGTATAGCGAAGGCGATAACAGCGCATCAGCCGCCATCCCCGGCGGCCTGGACAGCGGCATCGTCTATGGAGAGCTGTCGCCTGGCAGATCATCGGGCATTGCCGCTTCAAACGGCCTGACCGCCACGATTGAGGAAGAGCTCGAACACTTTGGGATTGGCGCTGCCTACGAACTTTTCATTCTTAATCACTTCCCTCCCCTCGTGAACGTCGACTGTACCGAAATCCTGGAAACCAGGACAGACCGATGCCCCGGGTGGGGGCGCGAACTCACCGTCAACTCATATTTTGAATACAGCCGCACCGAGCGCGACATATACACCTCGGCGGAATATGCCGGGATCGCAGGCGGAGGTTTTGTCGCCAGTTTTTCCCAAACCCGTGACCAGCGCATTCGCGACGACAATTATGAGTTGGGCACCGGCGTCAAGGCCAGCTGGAAAACAACCAGCGGCATTGGCTTTGGCGTCGATGCGACTGCCGGCGGTTATCGCTATGAAAGCGATCTCGACTCTGTGGAGGTGAACCGCAACAATTTCACCGGTCCGCCCGATGGAGAGTTCACGGTCACAATCCGCGACGATGATGGCGGCTGGGGCTTTCACGGCGGCGCGGGGGCCTTCGTGTCATATGACATCGCCGAGAATGTCGCCATTGGGGTCAGGGGCGCTTATGATTATCGCTCCGATGTCGGCACGGTGTTCAATCCCAGTTCGGGCGATCAGGTGTTCTTTGACGGCCTGACAACCGCGCTCGACCATGACAGCGCCGAATTCTGGACCGGTTCCGTGTTCGTGGCCGTGTCCATCCCGTGACCTTCCTAACGCCCCCCACCCCCGGCACGCCGATCGCCTGAAGCTGGATCAAACCGACCCAGCCTCGCCGATACGTGGATCGCCATTCGCACACGGATGAAAACGCGATCAGGCCAGACAATCGTGTTGTTCAGGCGAGGCAGCCCTCCTGGAATGGCCCGCATCTCGCCGTTTGGGGGCAGGCATATCTTCGATCAGGCAGAAACCGGCGGCAGCTTGTCGATCCATGGGCGCGCCTGCTCCAGCTCATAAGCCAGCTTCAGCAACAGGCCATCATCGCCGCGCTTGCCGGAGAACATCATGCCGATGGGCAGGCCGCTC
>CAYXQV010000186.1:0-5205 GCA_964467505.1 uncultured Hyphomonadaceae bacterium
TCATCGAAAACATCAATCCCGCGCATCCGGCACCAGGATTCTTCCTCATTGGTCAGGCCGTGCTGGATCGATACGAAATATGCATTCTTCTCGCGCAGGATCGGTTTGAGGTCGCGCACATCCATATAGTGACGGCGACGCCTGGCCGATTGCAGATTGCTGCGCCAGACCAGGCCGACTTTCTTTCGCCCACCCGCCCGGCGATTGAGTTCATGAACCCAATAGGCCATCCTGTCAGGATCAGGGCGTATATATCCCTCCTCGCCAAACGGCGCCTCGCTCGCAAAGCCGTGACTCGCAAGCGGGCTGGCAAACAGCTCTGTGGCAAGCCGGATTTCATCAAAATACTCGAAATTCCTGAACAGTCCCGGAGTAACGAGCCGGGCCAGCTGCATGTAGGGAACCTCCGTGCGATGGTCAGGAAAGCGGACAGGCATCTCCACCCAGCGCCTGGGCACCTCGTGAATGGTAAAGTCGGGAAAGCTTCGCTGGAACAAGCTGGTAAGTCGCGGCTCGGTGCTGATATGGATTTCCTCGTAATGAGCCCTCAGCGCGCCATAATTCTGCGCCCAGCGAATTTCATCTCCCACACCATCCTCGGCAATGACAAGGATCGACTTCTTTTTCTCGCCGGTCGCGCCAAGTCCCTGCAGGCCATCTGCGAAATGCCCGTACTGCTTGGGATATTTCTGTTCGAGGTAGCGACACACCGGCCGCTCCATCTTGATCCGCATGCCATCCGAGACGCGCCCCTGCATGTGCAGAACCTGCATCCGCTCGACATCCATCAGGCCGCGGCGACCGTCCGGACCAACCGAGCGGTGACGGTGGCTCGCCTTGTCGCGCAGATCCAGCAATTCGCTGAACCGGTTCACGCCATCAGGTTGCCGGATCAGTATATTGAGCAGGGTGATATAGGGATCGACCCTTTGCGGTGATTTCTGGATCACGATGCGCAGGTCGCGTTCCGCACCGGTATAATCGCCCAGATAATAGCGTGAAGTGCCGCGAATCTGACGCGCTTCGGGATTGATGTTCCACCTCTTGATGTATCGACCGGCAATGGCCTTTGCCAGCGCGAACTGCTCGAGATTCTCAGCAGATTTCGCCAGTGCAATCAGGCGGTTGTCATCGACCAGAGATGCGCTGGTGCGGATATGGGTCTCAAACACTTCTGCCGCATCCCGGGCAAACTGGAAGTGATGACCATATTCAGACGCCAAAGCCGCAAATGAATGATTGAAGTTCTTGGAGAAAACCATGTCTTCGAAGATTCGCTCAAGCTCTTCAAAGTCTCCGATCTGCCACATCAGCCGGGCGAATTCGAGCTTGACAGAGGCCGACTTGGGGAACTGCGCGCGCATCTGCGTCAGCAAGAGCGTGGCAGCCGACACCTGGTTGATTTCCAGCAGCGTGTTGGCGATCTTGCGATTATAGGCTTCGGAATTGAGATATCCCGGAAGGTAGCGGTAAAGCAGCTTCAGCGCCCCATCGAAATCGCCGGACGTGCGACGATCATCAGCCACGGAAATAATGACGCCCGGGGTCGGGCTGGCCGTCTGCTCAAGCAGGTCTTCCAGCATCTCGGCCGCTTCGGCCCTTCGACTGTCGGCAGTCAGGTAGCGATGGCGTGCCATGGTGAAAATACGCTGGCCATTCGCTGTCAGGCCGTGTTGCTGGATGCGGTCCTGAACTTCGAACGCCTCGCTGACGTGACCGATCTCACAATAAGTGTCGGCCAGGCGCTGCCAGAGGTCGTTCTTCATCTCCTCTTCGGGGATCGTCTGGAGGACCTCCAACTCCGAATGGATCAGGCCAACCTTGCGGTAAGCATCCGCAAGGCGAAGTCGTTTCGAAGTATCAAGATCACGCAACGTGTCCTTCGCCCGTGTGAGCTCGATGATTTCTTCTTCGGGTGTTTTTGCGGCAGGCATTGATACGGCCCTATACAATTTTGCCGCCGGTCCCCCCGGAGGCATTCTCTTCAAGATAGATTTCGAAAAGTCCCTTATAGTCGAGCTGGCGAGAAACCGGTCGACAAGCTTGCGCATCTGGCCAATCCCTCGTCTTTCCCCCTTGCCCGCTTCCCTAGCCGGTTAAGCAGATAAGCACGGCCAGTTCAAGCCGCGTTGCAGTCCGTCCATGAAGCCTCATATTGCCGGGGCAGCGCGCAGACCGGGTTTCGACGGCCCGAACAGCCAGGTTTCTGCAGCAGGAGGGCGATCGCATGGGGAACATGGCTGGGAATGACGAATACGATGCGTGAGTCTGCGCGATTCGTGATTGTTGCGGATGCCGGGCCTCATGTCGGAACGGGGCATCTTCGCCGGTCAGCCTGCCTTGCCAGGGGACTTGACCGTTTCCTCGGTGCACCTGTCAGCCTTGTGACCACACCATTGGGCTCGGAACTGTTTTCTGCGCAACCAGAGGCTCGCCCCGGCGCTGTCGTCTGTCACCAGGCCCCGCGCGCCGAACTCCATGAACGCGCCAGACAGCTCGTGGAGGCCATGAATGCGCCACCTGTCGTGATTTTCGACGATCACCGCGTTGATGCAGGTGTCGAAGCCACCTTTGCCGGTATCGCCCGGCTGGTCGTGGTCATTTCCGACCTGCTGGACCGCACACATGCCTGCGATGTCCTGATCGACCAGAATGACTATCATGATAGCGGGGACTATGCCGGCCTTGTTCCGGAAGGCTGTGCTGTTCTGGTCGGCGCGCCTTACCTGATGCTGCGCCGGGAATTCGACGATTGGCGGGAGCTGTCCCTGTTCCAGCAGGAAAAATGGACGCGCCGCGACGATTGTGCCGCAAAACCGGTTTTTGTCAGTCTGGGCGGCGGCGATCCGCTGAATGTTCTCGACACACTCTGCAAGGCGCTTCTCGACCAGATACCCAACCCGCTTGTCGTGACATGTGGCGAGTTCGTCGCCTGCAGGCCGCGTCTTGAAGCACTTGCCGCGCAGGCCCCCGACCGCCTGCAGCTGCATTTCGATCCTCCAAATATCGCCGAACTGATGAGTTCGTGCTGTTTTGCGGTTTCAGCCGGCGGCACAATGTGCTGGGAACGCGCGATGCTGGGCCTGCCATCGGTCACGCTTGCGATTGTCGATAACCAGATCGAGATCACGCATTACCTGTCGGACAAGGGCGCACATATCGGGCTGGATTGCCGTGATGGCATCGACTGGGATGCTCTGCGCCGCGCGCTTGCAGACATGGAACGGGCTGACATCCGGCGCCGATTGTCGCGTCAGAGTGCGACGATTGTCAGGTCGCATGGGGTCCAACAGGTCTGCGCAAGCCTCTTGTGGGCGTTATCTCGCAAGACAAGCGCCCAAGCCGGAGCGTTGGACAACAAGGCCTGAATCCCGCCGGCCCCGTTGCGGTCTATGCTTTGCCGAGACCCACAAGAACGCCGGAACCTCGAACATGCTCACGCCGAACCTGTCCTTTCCATTCCTGCAGCCCTCGCAGGCGCAAAAACACGTCACGGTCAACGAAACGCTGGCCCTTCTGGACGCGCTCGTTCAGATGGGCGTCGAGAGCCGTTCGGTTGCCACCCCGCCCGGAGCGCCGACACCCGGGGCCCGTTACATCGTCCCTCCCGGCGCAAATGGAGGCTGGGCCGGCCATGAGGGGGCTGTTGCCGACTGGCGCGACGGCCACTGGCGGTTCCTCACGCCAAATCCCGGCTGGCTGGTCTGGGTGGTCGACGAGGCCCAGTTCGTCGTAGCCGATGGGCAGGATTTCCAGCGCGCCAGCGATGTCCTGTTGTCACAGCTCAGCCAGCTTGGCCTTGCCGCAAGCGCGGACGCGTCAAACCGGCTCGTGGTCAATTCGCCGGCAAGCCTGTTCACCAATGACCAGGCCGGCCACCAGCTGAAGATCAACAAGGCGACCACCACCGACACCGCGAGCCTGCTTTTCCAGTCGGGTTTTTCCGGGCATGCCGAAATCGGCCTTGCCGGCGATGACGCGCTGACCGTGAAGGTCTCAGATAACGGTCAGGACTGGCAAACCGCGATACAGGTTGATCCGGCGGACGCGTCAACGCGAGTGCGCCAGCTGCGCAGCCTCATATTCAGTGTCGACAATGATGGCGCCATTCAGATCCCGACCCCGGCCGCCGGCGGGCTTTTCGCCTTTGCAATGATCGACGATGTTTTCCCGCAAGCCTCCCATAGCGGCCTGTTTGCCTATGATGTCGGTGCAACCCTCAGCCTCGTGACGCTGGCCAGCGCGTCCAGCGTCGTCAATCATGGGGCGGCCGCACTGACCGGCACGTTCGGCCCGCCTGCCAAGACAGGTATCGCTGTCGCGCCCTCAAACCTTGTCTTCGAGAACCGTTTCGGCACCAATCGCAAGTTCAGCCTCACCTTCCTGTGCTGATGCCACGCCGCCCTGCCCGGTGGCGCCGGGGTCTGCATCGGGCAGGTGCGCGATGACCTGCTGCGGGATCAGCGGCGTGTGACCGCTGCCATAGGCATTGTCATCGCAAAGGATGACCTGCAGGCCGTCACACATCGCCTGTAGCCTGGATATGTGCACCTGGCGGTGGTGCGTATCGGATGCCTTGACCAGGACCTTCACCCGTCCGGGATCGAGCGACTTTTCCGCGTAGAGCTGAACCAGGTCCACCCGCTGCGCAAAACGTTCTGGCACCTCGCACGTTCCGAAGCTTGCAAGCAGCGCAGCTTCTACGGCCCGCCGGTCATTGTACAGCCGCATGTCCGACTGCGGCGCCTCGGCAATGATGGTCGCGTCAGGGAAGAAACGGCCAAGGCCGAGCGCTGCAAAACCGCCCTGCGAAGAGCCGACAAGGGTCAGTTCGGCAAAACCGAATTCACGGCAGATATCGCGCAGGTCATGGGCCACCCGTTCAAGACTGTGGAACCTGTCATTTCCGATGAACCAGTTGCCCCTCACGCCGGGCGCGAGCTGGATACCGGGGTCGGCGACGTAGAGGCAGGAGCCACGAATGGAACCGGCCCATGAAAGCCGCTGAAACAGGTGATCTGCGGCGATTTTTTCCGGCGCCACCAGCGATGGCAGGAAAACCGTCAGATGGCGCGAGGGCCGACGGATGAGTCTGTACCGGAAACGGACATCATAGCGACGATGGGCGATATCCCAGACCTTTTGCGACATCCTTCCATCCCCACAGCACCCGGCTTGCGCCCTTGACCGACCCGGAGCGCAATC
>CAYXQV010000187.1:0-5198 GCA_964467505.1 uncultured Hyphomonadaceae bacterium
CCAAGTCGGACGATGCACGCAAGCGCGTCAAGAAGATCGCCGTGAAAGCGAGTTAAGGCGCCGGTTCGCCACGAATTGGGAAATTTGTGCGCACGACGAACTGGGCGGAGTTCAGGAAAAACGGCCCCGCCATGCGGAAAAGGTCACTTTCCCCCGGCCTATCCGCATGGCTTTTGTCGGGGGCACCAGACGCCCCTGTTTATAAATCCAACGCCGCAATGTGAATCCCGGCAACACGAAGGCCCTGATCATGCGCTACCTTTTAGCAGTATTGGCAACGTTTGTGACGGTGCTTCCGGCGAGTTGCCAGGAAGCGAACACGCAGGTAGTTCCCCCTGGAAAAATTACAGGCGATGCGACCATGCAACCAAGTTCGGAAAAAGTGACGATCCACAGCGACGGCATCCGTCTTGCGGGCGATTTCTGGGCCCCGCCAGGGGGCGATCCTGAAACACCACGGCCGGCAATTTTGCTTGTTCATGGCTGGGGCGGATCGAAGGACCACCTCAACCGCGCCTATGCACCGCAATTCTCCGAAATGGGATATTATGTTCTGACCTTCGACTATCGCGGCTGGGGGGACAGCGATGGAGAACTGCGCCCGGTAGGGGCCTTGCCAGACGGCCGGGGTGATGTGTTCGAAACCCAAGTCCGCGAATACCGTCAGATCGTCGATCCGATCAAGCAGTATGACGACATCGAAGCGGCAATAGACTGGCTGATGACACAGCCGGGTGTCGATCGCTCCAGACTTGCTGTCTGGGGATCAAGCCTTGGCGGTGGACTGGCGCTGAAGACAGCGGTCAACCATCCTGAAATCGATGTCCTGATCATACAGATTGGCAATGTGAACCCGCAGGCCAGTATCCAGAAGGTCCCGGGAGACAGTCCGGTCGCTCCCCGGAATATCGAGCTTTTGCGCAGCGCGATTGCGCGTGGTGAGGCCCCCGCATTTCCAGGTCCGGAAGCTGCGACCAAGGGGCTTGAAGGATTCGTGCACTATCCAGGCATGCTTCGGCACGAACCCATGGTTGGTATCGAGAGCCTGAAAGCGGCGACGCTGATCATCGACGCTGAAGATGAAGAGTTATTCGATACCGATGAAAATGGGCGGCTGCTCTATGAGCGGATCAAGGACCAGACGACCGTGCGTTATGAAACCCTGCCCGGCAGCCATTACGAACTTTATGTCGATGAGGGCTATGCGGCCGCGCTTGAGCTCGAGAAAAATTGGCTCGAGGAGCATTTCAAGGTGGAATGAATGCGTTAGCCTGCCCCCCCTTCCGGGTTGTAGTGGCCTTGGTCTGGCGGGCCAGGTCGTTCTTACCGTTTGCAGAACGCACGCGACGCTTCGCGCCGAGGGTTGGTATATAGAGCGCAGCGAAGTCTAACGTCCGTCCCAGCAATCGGCACCGATGGTGGATTTCGGGCATTGCCCTCTATCCGCCCTTCGCCCGCAACACTGACCAACACCGAAGCGCGCCTCACAAGCCCATTACGGCAGACAAGGATCTGCCCTTCTGGTTTCAGGCCGACAGGATCGCCGCTTCGATGTCAGGGGTCGGCTGGTGAACGAGGTCACGGTGGATCTCCGCAACAAGTCGGATCGACCCGGAATCAGCGAGCAATGTGCGCAATTTGCCAAGCGAGCGGGGGTCTGCCGCGAGGACAAGGCTGGCTGGCGTTGCGTCGGCGAGCACCTTGATGGTCGCTTGGGCGACATCGGCAAGGAACCGCGCCTCGGCCTTGTCATGCCAGTCTGCTTCCTCCGTGGAGGTTCTCGCGCCATCCGGCGTTGGAAAGCGCCCCGGCCGGTCGCTGCCCAGTTCCCGGCTCGGCGGATTGTCCTGTTGAAAGACTTTGACCACCCTCAGGTCCATAGTGTCAACGTCGCCCTTGTTGACCAGCAGCAGCGCTTTGGAGGCATCGCTCAGCAAGACATGAGTATCGTTTTCCAGACGCATCTATTCACTCCCTACATCGTCGGGCGTTGGCGGCAGGCTGCTGCGCGACGCAGCCGTGAGGTAGCAATTTACGATCTCCGCGCAGTCTTCGCGGTCGAGCAACATAACCGTCGCGGAAGCTTCGTATTCGCGTATGGGGGAAGACCCCCAGATACTGGGAACCTCGCGAACCCCGAAATGGTAGGGAAACATCGCATCCGCCGACTGGCGATAGATGCAGGTGGTGATCGGCGATGTCCTGAGGCTGGTGACACATTCGCTGTCGCTGCGCAGGATGGCAAAGGTCCTGGCACCGCGCTCTTCGGCAATCTCGACAATACGTCGGAAGAGCCCGGCCTCGACCTGCTGTTCGCTTGTGCTCGAATTCCCCCTGAAGCGAACGGCGACAAGATCGGTATCAAGGTCCTCGCTCCAGAAGCCGTAAGCGTCCTCAGCATGTTGGTAGGGTGTGGGGTGCGGGGGCTGTGTCGTGCAGGCCGCCATCACAGCGCCGAGCATCAAGGCCAGCAGTCTCGCACGGTCGCTCATGAAACCTTTGACCATCGGATCACCCTTCTTTCTCTCTTTTGAGAACTCCTGAATAGGCATGTGCGCCGGTGGCAACTTGACCGGGATCAAATGGCGAGGAAACGATCCGCGTCGCGCAGGCTCAGTTCGATGGGCTTGAAGTCGAAGCTGTCGAGGCTTTTGGTGGCTGGGAACTTCGCGGCCTTGATCCGCCGATCGATCATGCGGCGATGTATTCCTTGGGTTTGAGCGGGGCGAACTCGGCCGGCGTGATGGTCTCGCGCTCCAGCAACATGTGCGCACCAGCCTCCAGATCGGTGTGATTGTCGCGCAGGAGGTCGACGGCTCGGTCGTAGGCATCGCCAAGCAGCTCGCGCACCGCCAGGTCGACCTCGCGCGCAGTGGCCTCGGAATGATCGCGCGGCGAAAAACTGAGCTTGTCCTCGCCCAGATACCCGCCCCGGTCCTGTTCCAGCGCCGCCAGTCCCAGCACTTCGTGCATCCCGAAGCGGGTCACGATCTGTCGTGCGATATCGGTGGCGCGCACAAGGTCATCGGCTGCTCCGGTCGACCACTCGTCAAAACGGATCTCTTCCGCCGCGCGCCCCGCCAGCAACATCACCATACGGTTTTCCAGCTCGGTCCGGGTGATCAGGAACCGGTCCTCAGTCGGGCGGGTAAGCGTATATCCCAGTGCCCCGATGGTGCGCGGAATGATCGACACCTTGTGCACCGGATCGGCGCCCGGAAGGCGGGCGGCGGCCAGCGCATGGCCCATCTCGTGCCACGCCACGGTCTCGCGCTCGCGTGCGTTGAGAAGGTGACCCTTGCGCTCCATCCCCGCCACCACGCGTTCCAGTGCCGAACTGATGTCCTGCATCGCCACGCGTTCGGCCCCGCGCCTCGTGGCGTGGATCGCCGCCTCGTTCACCAGGTTGGCCAGTTCCGCGCCGGTGAAACCGGGCGTCAGCCCCGCCGCGGCATCGACATCGAGATGCGGGTCGACCTGCACCTTGCGCAGATGCACGCGCAGGATCGCGGCGCGACCGGACCTGTCCGGGCGGTCCACCACGACCTGCCGGTCGAAGCGGCCCGCGCGCATCAGCGCCGGATCGAGGATCTCGGGGCGGTTGGTCGCCGCCAGCAGCACGATCCGCTGGCGCGGGTCGAAACCGTCCAGTTCGGCCAGAAGCTGATTGAGCGTCTGTTCCTTCTCGTCATGTCCGCCGCCAAAGCCGCCGATGCCGCGCCGTCGGCCCAGCGCATCAAGCTCATCGATGAAGATGATGCAGGGTGCGGCCTTGCGCGCCTGATCAAAAAGGTCACGCACCCGCGCGGCCCCCACGCCCACGAACATCTCTACGAACTCACTGCCCGAGATGGAAAAGAACGGCACCCCGGCCTCACCAGCTATGGCGCGGGCGAACAGCGTCTTGCCGGTGCCCGGCGGTCCGGTCAGCAGAATGCCCTTGGGAATGCGCGCGCCGAGACGGCCGTATTTTTCCGGCTCCCGAAGGAAATCGACGATTTCCTTCAATTCCGACTTGGCCTCATCCACACCAGCGACATCGTCAAAAGTCACGCCGGTGTCGCGCTCAACATAGACCTTGGCGCGTGACTTGCCGACGTTCATCATGCCCCCCACGCCCTGCTTCTCGATCATCCCGCGCAACAGGAAGCTCCAGAGCGCAAAGATCAGCAGGATCGGCACAACCCAGGACAGGAGTGAGCTCAGGAAGTTGTTTTGCACCGTGCCGTTGAATTCGGCACGAGATTGTTCCAGCCGTTCGGTCAGGTCGGCCGGCACGATGTTGGTGACGAAATGCGTGTTGCCATCGATCGCGTTGCGATACCGCCCCTCGACCTGTTCGGCGCGGACAGTGACCGAGGCGATGCTATCGTTCTCAATATATTCCAGAAAGGTGCTGTAGGGGATGCGTTCGGTGACCGATTGTTGCGAAAACCACAATTGTGCCAGCAAGAGAAGCATGAACGCGGCCACGAAATACCAGAGGTGGACTTGTTGGTTCTTGTCCATGGCGGTTCGTTCAATCCTCACATGGGTGATGCATAAAGACGGGTGGGATCGCGCTTGGTTGGCGGCGCTGTCACAGTACAGGATGGTTGGAGCCCTGCCTAACGGCACCTGCGCGCTTGACTTCTGACTGAGTCCTGCACTTTAAAACTGATCTGCGTCAAATCCCGCGCCGAAACTGTCATCTGTACAAACATTTCTCGGAGTTGCCGTCCGTTTGCGAGGCATAAGCATGAGCTTGGTTGTTTGCTTTTCCTCGCCGTACCTCGATGGTGCGGGGGGTACGCGATCAAATTCGAATGGAAGCCTTGCACCACGAGACGATCGGGTTCGGTCGTGATGACATCCATGCGCTAAGCTCTGGCAAAAATTAGCGACGGCCATGGACGCTCTGATCAGCCCCCGATCCTGATGTCCCAAAGCTGGCCCCGTAGGAGCAGCTTTCAGGCTTGAGCAAGACGGTTTGTGATTCAGATGGTTTGACCCAAATCAAAATACGCTCACGGTCTGCGTTGCAGATAATCCTTCCAGATTATTCCCTTGACCCAGGCGAAGACATGCCAAACGGACGTTCAGCGTGACAGATCTCTACGAAGTGCTCGGCGTTTCTCGGGACGCAACGGCAGATGAGATCAAGTCGGCCTATCGTAAGCTCGCCAAGAAACTGCATCCCGATCTCAATCCATCCGATG
>CAYXQV010000188.1:0-5167 GCA_964467505.1 uncultured Hyphomonadaceae bacterium
CGCCGCGCGCCTTCAGCCATTCCACGATCGTCTCGACTTCCTCGTCGGACACGAACGGGCCATGCAGGCGCTTGGTCCGCTCGCCCGGCGCCTGGTAGAGCAGGTCGCCCATGCCAAGGAGTTGCTCGGCGCCCTGTTCGCCAAGAATGGTGCGGCTGTCGATCTTGGTTGTCACCATATACGAGATACGCGTGGGGAAATTCGCCTTGATCGTGCCGGTGATGACATCGACCGAAGGGCGCTGCGTGGCGGTGATCAGGTGGATGCCCGCAGCCCTGGCCATCTGCGCAAGCCGCTGGACGCAGCCTTCGATCTCCTTGCCGGCGACCATCATCAGGTCGGCCATCTCGTCGATGACGACGACAATGTTCGGGATATGGTCGGTCGGCAGGTGTTCGGTTTCGAAGACCGGCTTGCCATCCTCGTCGAAGCCCGTCTGCACCTTCCGGCTCAGCGCCTCGCCGCTCTTGCGGAACCGTTCCGCCTTCTCATTGAAGCCGGCAAGGTTGCGCACGCCCGCCCGCGACATCAGCTCATAGCGACCTTCCATTTCCTGGACAGTCCATTTGAGCGCGTTCACCGCCTTGGTCGGATCGGTGACCACTGGCGAGAGGAGATGGGGGATGCCTTCATAGATCGACAATTCCAGCATTTTCGGGTCGATCATGATGAAGCGGCACTGTGATGGCGGCAGCTTGTAGATCAGTGACAGGATCATCGCATTGACGCCGACCGACTTGCCCGACCCGGTGGTGCCGGCGATCAGCAGGTGGGGCATCCTGGCCAGGTCCACCATGGTCGGCGCGCCACCGATATCGGAGCCCAGCGCCATGGGGAGCTTCGCCCGCGATGTCTCCCAGGCCTCCGACTGCAGGAGCGAGCGCAGATACACCGTGTCGCGATCCTCATTGGGCAATTCGATGCCGATCGCATTCTTGCCGGGGATCACGGCGAGGCGCGCCGAGGCAGCACTCATCGAGCGGGCAATGTCATCGGCAAGCGAGATGACGCGTGCTGATTTCACGCCGGGCGCAGGTTCCAGTTCGAAAAGTGTCACGACCGGGCCGGGACGCACCTCCCTGATGCGGCCGCGCACCCCGAATTCCTTGAGCACTTCGGCAAGCTGGCCGGCCTTGGCGATCAGGGCCTCTTCATCGACGCCACCGGTTCGTCTCGGTGCCGGCGTGAGAAGGTCGATCGGCGGCAATTGCGGCTCGCGCGCGCTCGCCTTGCGCTTGATTTTCGGCCGCCTTGGCGCCGGCTCACTGGCTTGTCCGGGCTCCGGCGGCGCGCTGGCAGTCGGACACGCTTCGAGCTCGCAGGGCGCGTCCATGTCCGGCGCCTCATCCTGCCTGTCACCGCGCGGCAGGTAGAATGCAGGTCCATTCCTTGCAGCAAGATCCATATAGTCTTCATCGACCTGGGAATGTCGGCGCTCCTGGCGGCGCTGCATCAGGCCGCCTGCTGCCGCAGCAATCCAGCCGCCAAGACTGCGCGCACGGCGCGTTGCATCACGGCTGGACGCGGAGGCCGCACTTTGCAGGGCTGCCGCATCGCTGCGCGCGAAACCCAGCGCATTAAGTCCCGCCGCAAGTGCGAGGGCGCCCAGACAGGACCCGGCAAGCAGTCCGGTCCATGGCAGCATCAGCGCCTTGAACGGCATTTCGGCGAGCCAGAAAAGTCCTTCGCCGACGATCCCGCCGAGCCCCGTGGCAAGCGGCCAGGAAGCGGGCACGGGCCATGCGGCAAAACATGCCGCCGACAGCGGCACCGCCGAAAGGCCGAGAAGCCAGCGCGAGCGCCGCGGCCTTCCGATAAGCGAGGCGCGCATGGCACCGCCGGTCATCAGGGCAATCCCGCCGGCCCAGCCCGACCAGCCAAACCCCTGGCGCGCAAAATCAGCCAGCATGGCGCCGGCCCCGCCGAACAGGTTCTGGGGCGAGGCACCCGTCGCGGTGTTCCAGCTCGGGTCTGTGGGGACATAGGAGGCCACGGCCCCGCAGATGAACACGCCTGCACCAAATGCAGCTGTGCCCGTCAGGATGCGCCAGACCGGATCGCTCAGCGACCGCTGCGCACTTTGTTCCAATGGAAATTCGCTCATATCGCGGTTATCTGCCGGGGTTACCATCACTGAGCCGATTGAAACCCCAACAGGCTTAACGATGGGCAAATAACGCGCCGTATGCGCCAAAGAAAAGGGCGGACCCGCGCGGGCCCGCCCCTTTTTTGATTGGGAATTTTTCCGTGCCGGCGTTTATTCCGAGCGTTCGCCGGCGTCCTCGTCGGTGTCTTCCATCAGCCCGGAAGCCCTTTCCGCGATGGCGTCGCCAGCATCCTCACCGGCCTGCATGACGGTCTCGGTGACCTCGCCGGCTTCCTCGGCAACGGCATCGACGGCATCACCAGCCTCGTCCATGGCGGCGCTGGCCGTTTCAGCGGTTTCATCCGCCACTTCCCCGGTCATTTCGGCGGCCTCGTCGCCCGCCTGCGCGCCAGCATCAACAGTGTCTTCCGCGACTTCGCTGGCCTCGTCCATCGCCTCATCTGCGACCTCTGCGGTGTCTTCAGCGACATCGTCGGCCTCGTCCATTGCCGTATCGCCTGCATCTTCAGCAGTTTCCACGATCTCTTCGCCAGCCTCCTGACCAGCGGCATCGCTGTCATCTGCGCCCGCATCATTGACAGCTGCTTCGGCCTCGTCGGCGATCTCCTGGGAGTCTTCGACCAGGTCTTCCACAAGGCCATCGCCTTCTTCGGACGCCTCGTCGGCCGCGCTTTCGGCTGCTTGCGCAGCAGCTTCAGCCCGTTCAGCAGCCAGTAGCGCCGTGGCGGCCTGGCGCGCTTCAGCGGCCGCTTCAAGCGCCTCCTTGTAGATCTCGCGTACGCGCTCCTGGGTGGCATTGTAGCGCTCGCGCGCCTCGCTCTTGGCCGTTCCATTTTCATCGAGGGCCGCGCTCAGTTCGGCTTCTGCCGCGGCGATCTTCTCGTCGAAAGCCTTTTCCGCAGCAGCGATGGCCTCGCCATGAGTTTCGCGGGCCTGCTCGATGGACAGGTCGGCATCCTCGATCCGGTCGTCACGCAGGGATTCGGCATTCTGCAGGGCTGTATCGCGCTCACGCTGGGCTGCGGCGACAGCTTCGGCATAGGACTTCTCGATCTGCGCATCAGCTGACATGTCGCTGCCATTCTCCTGGCTCGCCGACACACCTGCGTCCTGCGGGACGGCAAGTGCGGCCGGAACCATGAAGAGCGCCATGAGTGCTGTAGCGCTGGCTGCAGTACGGGAAAATTTCATTGTAACACTACCTTGTTTACTTGCGACGCCGCTTCGTGGCCGGTGCCGCGGAAAAGCCGCGTCCGTCCGGGTCATGCCGACGGCGTCAGTGTCGCGCGGCATGACAACAAATTGATTGGTAACACATAAACTCACATTGTCGAAACTGTATCCACAGTTGCGCAAGCCAGCCTGACGCGCGACAGGGTTTACGCTCCGGCGCCCGGCTCGAAGAACGCCGCCACATGGCTGGCAAGCTGTTCGGCGATGGCGTCCTTGCCAGCGCGCGGCCAGTGATCGGTCGTCTCACCCCGGATCAGCGACACTTCATTCTGGGATCCGCCCATCACGTCGCCGGACACATCATTCGCCACGATCCAGTCACAGCCCTTGCGCTGAAGTTTCGCCCGCGCATGGGTCTCGACATCATGGGTTTCGGCGGCAAAACCGATCACCAGTTTCGGCCTGTTCCTGCGCTTCGCGCTGATCGTGGCGAGGATATCAGGGTTTTCAGTCAGCTCGAGCGACGACAGTTCGCCATCCCCGCCCTTCTCCTTCAGTTTCAGCTTCCGCGGCGCAGACCGTGCCGGGCGCCAGTCGGCCACCGCCGCGACCGAGACGAATATGTCAGCAGGCAAGGCCTTCTCGACGGCGGCGAGCATCTCGCGCGCGGTCTCGACATCAATGCGCGTCACCCCGGCGGGCGTGGCCAGACTGACCGGCCCGGACACCAGCGTGACCGAAGCGCCCGCGCGCGCGAGGGCTTCGGCAATGGCATAGCCCTGCCGGCCGGAGGAATGGTTGGACAGGTAGCGCACCGGGTCCAACGGTTCGCGGGTCGGGCCAGCGGTGATGATCACACTGCGCCCAGCCAGACGCTGGCGGGGCGACAGGGCCCGCTCGATAGCGTGGGCGATTGTCTCGACCTGCGGCAACCGGCCGGGGCCGAATTCGCCGCAGGCCATGGCGCCGGACTCCGGATCGAGCACCTCCACGCCATCCTCGCGCAGGGCCGCGACATTGCGCTGTGTGGCTGCATGTTGCCACATGCGCACATTCATCGCCGGCACCATCATCACCGGCTTGTCAGTCGCCAGCAGCGCAGTCGTGGCAAGGTCCCCGGCAAGGCCCTGGACCGCCTTTGCCATCAGGTCCGCCGTGGCCGGACACACAACGACAAGGTCGGCTGAACGTGACAGTTCGATATGGCCCATTTCCGCTTCGTCGGTCAGGTCGAACAGATCGGTGAACACCTTGTCGCCGGAAAGCGCAGCAACCGAAAGCGGGGTGACGAACTGGCTGCCGGCGCGCGTCAGGATGCAGCGGCAGGCAATATCGCGCTTTGACAGGGTACGGATAAGCTCCAGCGACTTGTAAGCGGCAATGCCGCCGCCGATGACCAGGAGAATACGTTTGGTGCCCATGAAACCTGTCGCGCCCGCTGCCGTTGCCGAGACCGTCTATGGCCGTCAGACCACGAAATGGTTTCGCGCGGGTGCACGCGCAAGTCCGCTCAGTAACGCCGTGCAGGCGGGGCACCGCGGACTTGCGGGCGCGTCGCAAAATCGCTGCGCCAGCGATAGGGCCGCTGCACGAACACAAGTGTCTGTTCCAGACTGATGCCTTCATCTGCCGGCTGAGGCGCCGTTTGCATCCTGCCGCAAGCAGAGCTTCGCCCGCGCAGGACACGCACGCCAGCCAGCGGGTAGGACGCCTCAAGCGACGCGCCACAATGTGGCATTGCGCCATTGTTCCACGGCTTGAGCGAGGCGGGCGCATCCGGGCCGCCCGCCAGCCCGGCCCCATCGGCGCCAGCCACAGGTGCCAAAGCGAGAATGGCGGCGATCAGCACACCACCATGCAACTGAAATCGGAACATCTCGATCTCCT
>CAYXQV010000189.1:0-5079 GCA_964467505.1 uncultured Hyphomonadaceae bacterium
TGGCACTGCTTGAGCTGACCGAAGGTAACGAGATCCGCAACGTGAACCCGGCCGCCGAGGTCCTGTTTGGCTTGTCACGGCGCGGGCTCGTGGGGCGCCCGCTCGGCGATACGCTGGCCAATGGACGCGCGCTGGAGGAGCTGATCGAATATGCCTGCCAGACGCGCGCTGATGTGGCCGCGCCGGATCTGACGCTCAAGCCGGTCGGGCTTGCCGAGGCAAGGTCGCTGACTGCGCGCGTGCGGTATCTCGGAAAGGCTGGAACCGTCGTGGCGCTGACCACGCCGCTGACACAGGAGCGCGATGAAAGCGTGCCCGGTGTCGCAGGTTTCGGGCGTATCCTCGGTCACGAGATCAAGAACCCGCTCGCTGGCATTTCCGGGGCGGCGCAGTTGCTCCTGCGAAAGGGCAGGGGAGATGACCGCGAAATGCTGACCCTGATCCGTGACGAGGCCGGGCGAATCGAGCGGCTGGTCAACAGACTGACAGCATTCGAACTGTTCTCCGCGCCGCGATTCGAGGGGCTCAACATTCACCGGGTGCTCGACCGTGTGCTGACCTCCGAGGAAGCGGCCTTTGACGGCGAGGTGGCCTTTCGGCGTCGCTATGACCCGTCCCTGCCGGACATCGAGGCCGACAGCGATCACCTGCATGAGGCGTTTCAGAACATTGTCCGCAATGGCGCCGAAGCGGCTGTGTCCGCACGCCGGGAGACGGGACCGGAAATCATGGTCACAACGGCGTTTGAAACCGGTTTCGGTCAAAAAACGCCGGACTCGCCCGGTCCGCTGCGCCGTGCGATCCGCATCGACATCCAGGACAATGGCCCCGGCGTTGCGAGCGAACGGCTCGCCAGCGTATTTGAGGCCTTTTCCAGTTCGAAATCTGGTGGGCGCGGCCTTGGCCTGACAATCGTGAAGGAAGTGATCAGCGCCCATTCGGGTTATGTGAGACTGGAAAATCACGGCAATGGCACGCGCGTCAGTGTGTTCCTGCCAATCGGATCGAGGCGCGTGTGATGGCTGGCCAGACTGTCCTGCTTGCAGAAGATGATTCCAGCATCCGGCTGGTGGTCAGCCAGGCCCTGTCGGCTGAAGGTTTTTCCGTGCGCGCGACGGGATCGCCCGATGCGCTGGAACGCTGGGTGCGCGAAGGCCAGGGCGATGTCGTGGTCACCGATGTCTATCTTGGCGACGATCCGATATTTGAACGCCTGTCATCGCTGATGCTGGCGCGCCCGGACCTGCCCTTCATCGTCATGAGCGCCCAGAACACCATCCTGACGGCTGCCGCCGCGGCCGACCATGGCGCTTTCGACTATCTTCCCAAGCCATTTGATCTGGACGAAATGGTCGACACGGTCCGCAGGGCGCTGAAGACCTCCGCGAGGCCGAATGCCATCGCGCCGCAGGTGCGCCAGTCGGCAATCGAAGCCGGCCTGCCGCTGATCGGGCGCTCAGAGGCGATGCAGGATGTCTACCGGATCATCTCACGCATCATGAACACCAATCTCACCGCGCTGATCGAGGGTGAGCCGGGAACAGGCAAGGACCTCGCCGCGCGGGCCATTCATGATCTCGGCCGCAGCGCGCAGGGCCGCTTCCTGCAGGTCGATGCCGCCAGCCTCGCAGATGGCGAGACGCTGGCCGCCAAGCTGGACGGGGTGGCGACGCTTTACCTGGATGAAGTGGGCGACCTGTCGATTGATGCCCAGGCACGTCTGTCGGGACTGGTGCGCCAGTTGGACAGCACGCGGATCATCGCTTCGACGCGCACCTCGCTGGCGCGCCTTGTCGAAGAGGGGCGGTTTCGTGAGGATCTCTATTATCGGCTCAGCGTGGTACGCCTGATGATGCCGCCGCTGCGCCGTCGCAAGGAGGATATTCCCGAGCTTGCGCGCGCACTGCTCGTGCGGGCTGAAAGACAGGGCCTTCCGGCCAAGACGATAGATGCGTCCGCGATCGACCTCCTGTCGGCCTATGACTGGCCGGGAAATGTGAGGGAGCTTGAAAATGTGATCCTGCGGCTGACGGCGCTCAGTCCCGACCCGGTGATCACGGCCCCGGACATCGAGCGCGAACTGCGAGCCAGTTCCTATGCCGACCTGCCAAGAGACAACGGACTGGAGGTCGAAATCGAGCAGTTGCTGAAGCGTCACATTCTCGGCGACCTGATGGGCGCAAGCCATTCCGCGAGTGCTGCAACAGGAGAGGAGGCCGAGAGTTCCCGGGTCTATCAGGATGTGATAGAGCGGGTTGAGCGCCCCCTTCTTGCACTGGCGCTGCAAGTTACTTCCGGCAACAAGGTTCGCGCCGCAGCGCTGCTCGGGCTCAATCGCAATACGCTTCGTGCCAAGATCAATTCACTCGGCATTGAAGAGGGCTGATCGCTTTGCGGCGGCAGGCACATTAGGTTTGCAGGTGTTGCCCGATCTCCTCACTGTTGCAGCAAGGTGACAAGTCCTTGCCGGCGGGTTATTCCGGTCGGGTGCGAAAGACCCTGCCACACTCAGCCCAGAAGGCCGGATGGTCCCTGTTCCAGGGCCTGTTCCTGATTGCGGCACTGCTCGCGATATTTGCGACCTTTGTTGCCGTGTCCGGTGTCAGCCCGGTCGATCCGACCCAGGGGCGCATTGCCTGGCTGCTGGGGCTGAATTTCGTCCTGATCGCACTGATCGGCTGGATGAATGTCCGGCGCTATCTCAGCATGCGCGGGACCCGCCAGCCGGCTGGCAGCAGCCGTCTGGTGCGGCGTTTCCTGTTGCTGTTCAGCGCATCGGCCATCGTTCCGGCGGCGATTGTGGCGGTCTTTCTCGGCGTGATGATTACAAGGGGACTGGACAACTGGTTCAATTCGCGGATCGACACGATTGTCGAAGAGACCGCCGAGGTCGCGCGCAACAATTACCAGGACCTGTCCGATGCGCTCGACAAGGATATCCGGCTGATGGCCGGCGATCTCGACAATGCCGCTGAGGGGCTCAGATCAGGCAGCGAGCTTTACCCCTCCTATCTCAAGGCGCAGGCGACACTGCGTGAATTCGTCGGCGCGCGGATCATCGACAGGGATGGCAGCGTGCTTGCCGGC
Organism: uncultured Hyphomonadaceae bacterium; assembly: GCA_964467505.1. GTDB lineage: Bacteria > Pseudomonadota > Alphaproteobacteria > Caulobacterales > Hyphomonadaceae > UBA5336. The sequence continues at coordinate 3,088 of CAYXQV010000189.1, forward strand.
GCCTTCATGGAGGGAGAGTACCCGTTCATCCGCCCGCCGGCGTCGGCATTCGAGGAGGCCGATACCGGTGCAGTTGCGCAGACGCTTTACGAGCCGACAGGTCTTATCACCGGCCTTGCCGCGCTCCGGGAGACTGGGAACGCCTATCTTTACGTGTACAAGCCATTCGACACCGCGCAGCTCGCCCAGATGCGGCGGGCCGAAGCTGCGCTGACCGACTACCGGGCCGCCAAGACGCGTTCGGGGCGGCTGCAATGGCTGTTTGTCGTCGCCTATACCCAGCTGGCGGCGCTCGTCCTGTTGCTGTCTGTGCGCCTTGGCCTGGCCGCCGCCAACCAGATCACCGGGCCGATCGGGCGGCTCGCCGATGCGGCAATGGCAGTGCGTGACGGAGACCTCGCCATACGCGTGCCCACGCCGAGGATCGAAGACGAGGTTCATCACCTCACGCGCAGTTTCAACACGATGACCGAGCAGCTCTCCCAACAGCGCGCCGCCCTGATATCGGCGCGCGAGGATGCCGAGGACCGTCGCCAGTTTGTCGAGACACTGCTGGCCGAGGTCAGTGCCGGCGTCATCCGGACCGATTCCAACCTGCAGGTCACGCTCGCCAACCGCTCGGCCTGCAACCTGCTTGAGAAGGACGCTCCCGAAGGTGCCCGGCTTGTTGATATGGCCCCGGAATTCGAGCCCTTTGCCCGCGATGCGCTGGAGCGCGGCACGCCCATCGACGCATCGCTGGACATTCAGCTTGGCGAGGCGACGCGTTATTTCCGCCTGAAGGCGACGCGCGATCCCGCGGGCGGCTGTGTTCTGACCTTTGACGACGCGACGCGGCTCGTGATCGCCCAGCGCCAGATCGCCTGGCGCGATGTTGCCCGGCGCATTGCCCATGAAATCCGCAATCCTCTGACACCTATTCAGCTGTCAACCGAGCGTCTGCGCCGGCGCTACAGCAGCCAGATACAGGATGACGGTGTGTTCGAGCGCTGTCTCGATACGATTCTCAGGCAGGTTTCCGACATTGGACGCATGGTCGAGGAATTTTCCAACTTCGCGCGGATGCCCAAACCCTCAGTTGCCGAATTTGACCTGTCGGGTCTCTTGCGTGGTATCTGCTTTTCGCAGGGCGTGGTCACACCTGATGTCAGGATCCAGTTTGACGCCTGCGCCGAGACCGTCCTGTTTTCCGGCGATGAGCGCTTGCTCGGACAGGCGCTGACAAACCTGCTGAAGAACGCCGCTGAAGCGATCGAGCGGCTTCCCGAGGAACTGGATACGGATGGCCAGATCAGCGTGATGCTGGGCCACCCGACGGCCGGGCAGCTGGAACTCGTCATCGAGGACAACGGTCCGGGATTTCCCACCGAAGCCCGTGAACGGCTGCTGGAGCCTTATGTCACCACCCGCGAAAAGGGGACCGGGCTTGGTCTTGCCATCGTCAACCGGATCATCATGGACCATGGCGGGTCGATTGCCTTGCAGAACCGCTCCGACAAGCGGCGCGGCGCGCGTGTCCATATCCTGCTTCCACATACTGCCACACAGGCAGGTATCGCCCCCGTTTCCGTGCTTGAGGAGAGTGTCACATGAGTGCCGATATCCTGATCGTCGATGACGAACCTGATATCCGAGAGCTGATTGCCGGGGTGCTTGAGGATGAAGGTTATGCCGTGCGCACGGCAGCCACAGCCGAAACGGCGCTTGCCGAAGTGCGCCAGCGCGCGCCGGGGCTCGTGGTTCTGGATGTCTGGCTGCAGGGCTCGGAGATGGACGGGCTGTCCTTGCTGAAATTCCTCAAATCGATTGACGACCTGATGCCGGTCATCGTGATCAGTGGTCATGGCAATATCGAAACCGCTGTCGCAGCGATCCGGCGCGGCGCGTATGACTTCATCGAAAAGCCGTTCAAGACCAGCCGGCTGCTGCATCTGGTTGAACGCGCGCTGGAATCGGCACGCCTGAAGCGGGAGAATGCGACCTTGCGGACAC
>CAYXQV010000190.1:0-5077 GCA_964467505.1 uncultured Hyphomonadaceae bacterium
TCAAGGCGCCCACGGAGCAGGAACTGGCCCGCGACTTCCTCTGGCGCGTGCATGCCGCCACCCCGGCAAAGGGCTTCATCGGCATTCATGACCGCTCGCATTACGAGGATGTGCTGATCGCCAGGGTGCGCGACCTGGCACCTGCAGACGTGATCGAACAGCGCTACGAGCAGATCAACGCGTTCGAGAAACTGCTCGAAGACACCGGAACCAGGGTATTGAAATGCATGCTGAATCTCGGTTTCGAGACGCAGGGCGAACGCCTCGCCGAACGGCTGGAGGAGCCGCACAAGCGCTGGAAGTTCAACCCCGACGACCTTGAAGACCGCACGCGCTGGGAAGACTTCATGGCCGCCTATGAGACCGCGATCCGGCGCTGCTCGACAGTGCATTCGCCATGGTACATCGTCCCGTCCGACAGCCGCACCCGGCGCAAGGCGATGGTCGCGCGCCTTGTGCGCGGCGCACTGGAGGATATGGAGCTCGACTGGCCCGATCCCGGACTCCGGCCCGGCGATTTCGAGATTGATTGACACGCGCCCTGCACCGGTGAACTCTGGAGGGTGAAGACAGGTTGACAGGGAGGCGGCCGGCCCGGCGAATGGCCCGGTCGACACAGGCGCAATGAGCCACGAATTGCCAGTCCTGCCCGCGCTGGCAGAAAACGAATGGGCGAACTGGGCGCGAAACCAGTCGGCCCATCCCGGCGCGATTGCCCGCCCCGGCAATGCCGGCGAATTGCGCGAGCTCCTGCGCTCGGCCGCGCCCTTGCCATTTCGTCCGGTCGGCACCGGCCATTCCTTCACCCCGCTGGCACTCACCGACGGCACGCTGATCAGCCTTGACCAATTGTCGGGGATCACCGCGAGCGATCCTGCCGGGATGACGGCGCAGATCGCGGCGGGAACCTCGCTCAAGGCCGCCAGCGCCGAACTCGGCGCGCACGCACTTGCCTTCCGCAATCTCGGCGACATCAATGTCCAGACACTTGCCGGCGCCGTTTCCACTGCCACCCATGGCACGGGCGCAGACTTCGGCTGCCTGTCATCGGAACTGAACGCAGTCAACCTGATGGTGGCGGGCGGCGACATCATCGCCACGTCACTTGAACACGACCGCGAGTTGCTGCGCGCCGCGCAGGTTTCCCTCGGCGCGCTGGGCATTCTCACCGAGGCCGAAATCCGCCTGGCGCCGGCCTACAACCTGCATCGCCGCGTCTGGAGCGAGCCGATCGGCGACATTCTCGCCAGCGCTGCAGGTCGCTGGGCGCGCCACCGCAATTTCGAATTCTTCTACATCCCGTTTTCCGGCCATGGCATCTGTATCACCCATGATGAGACCGATGCGCCGGTCACGCCGCGCGCCCCGCAAAACGATGATGAAGAGACGATGGGCCTGAAGGCCATCCGCGACAGCACGCGCGGCGATCTCGATACCCGGCGCGCCATTCTTCACAAGGCGCTGGCCGAAAATGAGGGCGAGGACGTGGTCGGGGTCAGCTGGCAGCTGCTGGCGAGCCCGCGCAATGTCCCGTTCAAGGAGATGGAATACCACCTGCCGGTCGATGGCGCGCTGGATGTGTTCGCGCAACTGGTCGCGCAGATCGAGGCGGAGCGTCCGGATGTGTTCTTTCCGGTCGAGGTGCGCATGACCGCGGGGGATGACGCCATGCTCAGCCCGTTCCAGGGCGCCCCGCGCATCTCGCTGGCCGTACACGCCTATTTCGAGGACGATCATGACTGGTTCTTCTCGCTGGCCGAGCCGCTTTTCCGCGCTGCGGGCGGGCGGCCGCACTGGGGCAAGCTGCATTCGCTGGAGGCTCGCGAGTTGAGGGCGCTTTATCCGGACTGGGACAGGTTCCAGGCGATCCGGCGCGATCTTGACCCCGCCAGCGTCTTCCTGTCGCCGTACATGGCGCGGCTTCTGGGCGAGAAAGACCTGTGAGCCGGCGCGATCCCTATTTCCTGGCACTGCAGGACGCGCTGCAGGCCGCTGGCATGACCGGGCCGACACTCGTCATCGACCGCCAGCGGCTGAACGCGAATATCGACACGGTCACGGAAGCCATGCCCGCAGGCATGGGCCTGCGCATCGTGGCCAAGTCCCTGCCCTCGAAAGCCTTGCTTGAGCATGTGATGGCGCGTGCCGGAACCACGCGCCTGATGGTGTTCAACCTTCCCATGCTGCTGGAATTGTCGCGCGCCATGCCGCAGGCGTCTTTCCTTTTGGGCAAGCCGCTGCCGGTCGCGGCTGCGAAGGCCTTTTTCGATCAGTTTCCGGAAGGCTCGCAGGCCGCTGCGGCAAATATCCAGTGGCTGGTCGATACGCCCCGGCGATTGCAGCAATATCGCGCGCTGGCCGATGCGCTGGGCCAGCAGCTGAACATCAGTTTCGAGATCGATGTCGGCCTGCACCGGGGCGGGTTGGTGCCGGGAAACGAGCTTGCCGGCGCACTGGCAGTCGTGCGCGAAAGCAACACGCTGGGCTTTGCCGGTTTCATGGGATACGAGCCGCACATCCCCGCCCTGCCCGAAAAGGGTGGCTGGCGCGAGCGCGCGCTTGAAGGCGCCTGGCAGGTCTATCGCGAGGCGAACGCACTGGCCGGGGAAGTGCTGGGGCCCCGCCCGCTGGAAACGGCGACACGAAACGCCGGCGGCAGCCCGACATACCGGCTTTACCGCGACACGCTGGTGGCCAATGAAGTCTCGGTGGGTTCTGCTCTGGTGAAGCCCACTCAGTTCGACACCGAGTTGCTGGCGGGCCACCAGCCGGCAAGCTTCATCGCCACGCCGCTCCTCAAGCGAATGGATGGCATTCACCTGCCCGGCCTGGAATTTGCCGACCCCGACACTCGCAACCCGGCGCCGCAACCGGGCACGACACTGTTCATTCATGGGGGCAAATGGATGGCCGACCCGGTCGATCCGCCCGGCCTGGAAACCCACAGGATCGTCGGGCGCTCATCGAACCAGGAAATGCTCGTCGGCCCGGAAGGCCTGCCAGTCGCTGTGGATGATTTCATCTTCCTGCGTCCGCATCAGAGCGAGGCCGTGTTCCTGCAATTCGGCGACATCGCCGTCCTTGACGCGGGCAGGCTTGTCGACACCTGGCCGGTCCTGCCCGCATCCGCCTGAAGATGGCCGAAGCAAATTTCCTTTTCGATGCGGTTGGCTTACACTGCCAGCGGCAGGGTGGCTGCGATCGGAGGCATTGTCATGTCAGGCGGCATATTCATTTCCTATCGGCGTGAGGACGCAGCGGGCGCGGCAGGGCGGCTGCATGACCATCTTGTGGCCCGGTTCGGTCGCGAGACAGTGTTCATGGATGTCGACGCGATCGAGCCGGGTGTTGATTTCCATGACGTCCTGAACCAGCAGGTGGGCGCGTGCGACGTGCTGATCGCGGTGATCGGGCGCGACTGGCTCTCGATCCGTGATGAGGATGGCAAGCCGCGCATCGCCAGCGATGATGATTTCGTCCAGATCGAGATCGCTGCGGCGCTTGAACGCGATGTGCGGGTGATCCCCGTACTTGTCGAAGGGGCGGTCATGCCAAGGGCTGACGCGTTGCCGCCGTCGCTGAAGGGTCTTGCGCGCCGCAATGCCGCCGAGGTCTCCCATTCGCGCTTCATCATGGATGTCGACCGGCTTGCCGATGTGATCGCGAAGATCGTGGCCCCGGCCCAGGCAGAGCCCGTAGCGCCGGCGCCAGGCCGCGACGACGAGGCATTCTCCACTCGCATGCGCAATGCACTCCTGCCGTTTCAGGACAACACGCAGATCTTCGTGGCGCCCAATGTGCCGGAAGATCGCGAAGCAAATGCCCGCAGCCGCACTGCGACAAGCGACGAGGAAGCCGTGCTGGCCCTGATCGATTTCACTGTCATGAACAACGCAAATGACGCGATCCTGGTAACACCGCTCGGCCTGCGCATACACCATTCGACCGGCGACGATCCGGCAACGCGCTTCATCGCCTACGAGGAGATAGGGGACCTGCCAATCGTCAAGGCGGGCTGGTGGAAGATCGCGATCGGCCGCCAGCAGGTGACGGTTTCCGGCGGGCCGAACCGCGATCTCCTGGTGCGGTTTTTCGAAGCCGTGCGCGGGGCCATCTGACCGGCCCTGCCCGCCCGCATCAAAGCCAGCCGGGCGCTGCGATAATCGCAGTTGCCCTGCTTCTCGTGAACTGTTAATTCATGCCGCTTCCGCAAGACTGGAAACAGTGGCCCTGTGGCGGAGTGGTGACGCAGCGGATTGCAAATCCGTGTACCCCGGTTCGATTCCGGGCGGGGCCTCCAGAACTGAACTGTCAAGTTTCACGCTTTGCGGAAAGATTGCAGCAATCTGTGCGAATTTTTCGTTAAGCGTTTACCCGCCATTAACCAAAGCCGGCGATTCTCACCCTGTCTTCCAATTGGAGACACCCACCATCACCCAACGCCTCGGCGGGAGCGACCAGCTCCCGCCATTTTTTTATCTGCCCACAACCATTTCCAGGCTTTGACAGGTGCTCTGATTTTGCTAGACACCGGGTTTGCCGTCGGTATTCCGCGATAGCTCAGTTGGTAGAGCAGGCGACTGTTAATCGCCCGGTCGTAGGTTCGAGTCCTACTCGCGGAGCCACAACCACCCCGCAATCGGAGCCCTTTGAGCTTGCTCATCGTGAGGCGACGCTCGTGCAGCCGGTCGGAGGGGGCAGCCCGGAGCCGGCCACAAGTGCAGTCTCGTGAATTGCGAGTCCGCCCTGCCCCCATCGCCCCTTCGGCGCACTTCCCTCGCATGCGGGGGAAGATGGCGGGGGCCTGGCTCTATCAGAGATGGCTCGGTTTGTCTGAACAGTCATCGACCGCTCGAGAAGCAGATCGCTGCCTTTCGGATTATGCTGACAATCGCGATTGGCTGAACACAATGGAAAAGACCACCGGTCCGGCCAGGCTCGCATGCGAGGGCTGTTGAAGCCCTTCCTGTCGCTGCCCAACTCGGCGTTTGCAAACAGTTTCATTTGAACCGAAACTGCTTGAATGGTGGTTCGGGGGAGACTTGAACTCCCGACCTCGCGATTATGAGTCGCGCGC
>CAYXQV010000191.1:0-5069 GCA_964467505.1 uncultured Hyphomonadaceae bacterium
CGGTAACTGGCGAAGAAATTGAGATTGTCCTGCGGCTGCCAGGACAGCGTGATCTCTGGTGAGAAGTTGTCAAAGGACAACTTATCCGGATCGAAGAGAAACGGTCCCGGAACGCCCAAAGGTGACGAGTCCACATTGAAGCCTGAAATGGAAAATTCTTCTTCTGTGTAACGCCCGCCGACGGACAGGTTGATCGTCTGCGTGATGTCATAGTCGCCCTGCGCAAAGGCCGACCAGGAATCGGAACTCACATCGAGAAAGCCATCTGGCAGGAGCCTGAGTGGCCCGAACCAGACGGTCGCGAAACCGTCGACTGTGCGATCATCTGTAAAGGCACCGAATGTCAGGTTGAAACGTTCAAACTGGCCGGCAAGCCGCAATTCCTGGGTGAACAGTTCGACATTCAGATTCTGTCCAAGACCGAGACCTTCTCCGATTGTGGCAGTTCTTGCGCCGACATTTCCCACAACAAATGTGCTTGAGTCATACAGGCCTGTAATGCTGTTGACCGACCAGTTCTCGCTGAGCTCATAGCCCAAATCAAGAGACACCTGCGTCATATCGAATTCACTCGTTGGTCGATCACGATCGAACCTCGAAGGTGTCAGCCCGTTTCCGGAGAACGGCTCCGTCGCGAACCTGTCATCTACCGTACAGTCGGAGAACGGATTCAAATCCTGAACACTGTTACACGAATGCGCCTGGTTTATTGTATACTGGCCGCCATCGCGATTGCCGTGCATGATCTTGAGGGTAATCTCTCCGCGCTCGAACTGTCCCTGAAGTGTGCCGAGCAGGGCGTATTCGTCAAAACGAGGCCCTTTCGGATCGAAGGGCTGCTGAGCCGTGGGGTCGCCTCGCCCCCAGATGTTTTCGAAATAGCCCTCCTGTTGCGCCGCGCGCGCAGCAAGACGCGCCCCCCAATTCTCGGACAGGGGGCCAGATATGATGCCATGGCCATAATAGCGTTCGGCCGCGAACTCATAGCCGGCCTGTATTTCGGTAAACAGTTCGTCAGTGGGGTTTTTCGTCCTCAGCGCGATAATACCGCCCGGGCTGTTCTTGCCGAAGTACAGACTTTGCGGTCCCTTGAGAACCTCGACGGCTTCCACGTCGAACAGTCCCAGACGGAAAATTTGCGTATTGGAATGCGGAACACCGTCGAAATTGATCGATACGGGGTCGTCGCCACGCGCATTGACAGCATTGCCCTGAATACCCCGCAGATTGACTGATGGGGAATTGGTTCCTGAAGTATAAATCGACAGGCCATTGGTGAGATCTGCTATGTCCTCGAACCTGGTTGTGCCGATTGATTCGAGCAGATCGGCATCGAAAGCCTGCACAACGACAGGGACATCCTGAAGGCTTTCCTCTCGCTTGCGCGATTCGACCAGAACGGTATCCAGCCTTCTTGTCTCAACAGCGGCATCTGCATCCGCTGTCTGAGCCGCTGCGACAGGCGCTATTGCCATGAATGGAGCGACCGAAGCCGCCAGAAGAAGATTTTTTCTGTTGAAAATAAGTGACACTCTCTTTTCCTCCCGTTTTCAGCGCCTTGCGATAGCAGCGCTTTGTAAATCGGCTTCCCACCGACACTTGCTTATTCATCAGTGCTGGCTGCCACCGGTAGGGATCCTGAAGAGATATCGCCTACGCGCTTCACTGATCACATATGTGATTTGGGGGGCCTGGCTGCACGCTCAGTCAGGAAGGACCGCGCCGCCCCTGTTTTACACCGATCGGCCAGCGCTTGACGCACCTGACTGTCTCGATCGTGTCTGTCGGACCGGTCTCACATCATACTCATGATTGCCGGCGCAATTGAGTTGCCGGCCGGCGCCACCATCCGTACGCAGTTAACAACAAAAGACAAAAAGGGACGAGAGGATGGACGTCAAAGAGCTGAAAGAGTCAGCGACGCTGAGGCCAAGGGGGCGGGGTTATGATGAGTTTGAAGTCGGCCAAGCCATTCAACATCATTGGGGGCGCACGGTTACCCAGTCTGACGCAATCCAATATGCTCACCTGACCCTGAGCTATAACCCTCTCTATTTCAATGTTGAATACGCCCGGGCCCTCGGGCATCGCGACCTGGTCGTATGCCCCCATCTCGTCTTCAACATGATTCTCGGCCTTTCGGTCGAAGACAATTCGGAAGGTCTTGGGGGGCCTTTTCTCAGCGTTTTCGACATGATTTTCCATAAACCCGTTTATGTTGGCGATACCCTGACGGCCCAGTCCGAGACGCTGGCGAAACGGATAACCAAGGGTGATCCCAACAAGGGCGTTGTGACCTGGCATACAGAGGGTTTCAACCAGGAGGGAGATCGCGTCATCGACTTCAAACGCTCAAACCTGGCGGTTTTCGAAGCCGCCAGGGTCATGCGGGAGGGCACACTATGAGGCCGCTAGCCAGTCTTACCAGTCCGGACAATTATTTCGAGGATTTCGAAGTCGGCCAGACGATCCGCCATGCGCGCGGGAAAACAATCACCAACCTTGAGAACGTCAACTTCACGAACATGGTGATGAACACGGCGCAGGGGCATTTCAATGAAGACCTGATGATGCGCGCGACCAGAGGCGCTTCAGGTGGAGAAATTCCCGAGCGCAGCAGCTACGTCGTCTCCTATGGCGGGGTCAATCTTTCCATCCTCCTTGGTTTGTCGTCCCAGGATACGATTGAAAACGCGCTCGCTGAGCTCGGGCTCGATGAAATCAGCCTGCTGCACCCGGTTTTTCATGGTGACACGCTTTACGCTTATTCTCGCGTCCTGGAGAAACGTGACAGCGACCAGGAGGATGCGGGGATTGTCGTTTTCCAGCACTGGGGCATCAACCAGAATGATAAACTCGTCGCGCAAGTTCAGCGCACAGCGCTCATCAAGCGCCGCTCTCACTGGGCGGACAAATGACAACATTCGGAGCCCTCTCCGACATCCGGATACTGGATCTCACCCAGATGCTTGCCGGACCCTTTGGCACGATGATGCTCGCCGATCAGGGCGCGGACGTCATCAAGGTCGAGAGCCCCGCAGGTGATGTTACGCGGCATGGCGGCCCCTTTCGTCGTGATGACGTCCAGCGAACGCATGGGGCCTACTTCCAGAGCGTCAATCGCAACAAGAAATCGATCGTTCTCGACCTGAAGACGGAAGAAGGACGCGATGCGCTGAAACGGCTTGTCCTGGATGCAGATGCGATCATCGAGAATTACAGGGTCGGTGTCATGGACAGGCTCGGCCTATCATATGAGACGCTGAGCGAGATCAATCCCAAACTCGTCTATGGCACGCTTCGCGGTTTCGGCGATCCGAGGACCGGCGCATCTCCCTATGCTGACTGGCCCGCCTATGATGTCATCGCGCAGGCAATGGGCGGTATCATGGGGATAACCGGCCCCGAGCCCGGCCGGCCAACAAAGATCGGTCCTGGTGTCGGTGACATCATTCCCGGAATGTTGCTCGCCTTTGGCGTGCTGTCGGCCATCCATCATTCTAGACGGACGGGGCAAGGCCAGTTCGTCGATATCTCCATGGTCGATGGTATCCTGTCGGTCTGCGAACGCATGATCTATCAATACTCGGTGCAGGGCGACGTGGCCGGCCCGCAGGGCAATGGTCACCCCTTTTTCTGTCCGTTCGGAATGTACCCGGCCCGGGATGGCCATGTGACGATCGCGGCGCCGAGCCGGGAATTCTTCAATACTCTGTGTGACCTGCTTGATGCGCAACATCTCAGCCAAGACGAGCGGTTCAGCACGCCCGAGGGGCGAAGTGTCAATCGCATCGAACTGGAGCGATTGCTCGGCGCTGTCACATCGCGTTTCACGAAAGCCGAGATGACCGAGCGCCTCGGCGGAAAAATCCCTTATGGTCCGGTCCTGCAAATGGATGAGGTTGCCGCCGACAGGCACTTCTCCGTGCGCGAGATGATTGTCGATGTTGAACAGCCCGGATCTGACGCGCCGATCGGCATAGCCGGCGTTCCGGTCAAGATGACGAAAACACCTGGAGGGATCCATAAAAGGGGCCCCTTTCTGGGCGAGCATACGGCGGAGATACTGCGACGCGCAGGCATGGCCGAGACGGAAATAGAGAAACTGACAACAGGCTGACAACCAAAGGAGACGTCCAGCGATGACCAGACCAGAAAAGCCGAAACGCCTGCGCCGCTCGCAGCTATCAGTGCCGGGTATCAGCGAGAAGATGCTCACCAAAGCTGCCGCCTCGGAAGCTGATCATGTCTTCTGCGACCTGGAAGATGCCGTTGCGCCTTCCGCAAAGCCTGAAGCGCGCCAGAAGATCGTTGATGCGTTGAATGAACTCGACTGGGGCAAGAAAACCCGCTGCGTGCGCGTGAACGATGTCACGACCCCATGGTGTCACGAGGACATCATCACTGTCGTCGAGGGGGCACGCGAAAATCTCGATACGATCATGCTCGCCAAGCCCTACACGGCAGACGACGTGCTGTTTGTCGACAAGCTGCTCAACCAGCTTGAGAAGAAACTGGGCCTGAAGAAGCGTATCGGCATTGAAGTCCTGATCGAGGAAGTCCAGGCGCTGCACAATGCCTGGGACATCGCGCATTGTTGCGATCGGATGGAAAGCCTCATTTTCGGTATGGGGGATTATTCTGCCAGCCAGGGGATGAACCTGAAGAATATCGGCTTGGGCGGAGTCTATCCGGGCGATGTCTTTCACTATCCGCGATACCAGATCACAATCGCCTGCCGTGCCGCTGGCATCGACCCCGTTGACGGCCCGTATGGAGACTATGTCGACGAGGAAGGCTACCGCAGAGAGTGCGAACTCTGCCTGACACTTGGCATGGTCGGCAAATGGGCGATCCATCCCGCGCAGATTGCACCTGCCAACGAGATGTTCTCGCCGTCACAAAAGGACGTGGCGAATGCCCGCGAGTTCATCGCCGTCTACCGCGAAGCCGAGGCCAAGGGTCTTGGATCGGTTGGACACAAGGGCATCATGGTCGACGCTGCGACGGCGCGAGTGTTCCAGAACACGGTCGACCGGGCTGACCTGATCGGCATGTAGCCTTTCCGA
>CAYXQV010000192.1:0-5045 GCA_964467505.1 uncultured Hyphomonadaceae bacterium
AACATCTTCTGCCATGTTTTCTGCCAATCTGAGTAGCTTATATTGGATTTTTTCTGCCTCCATAGAGCAGGGAAAACCGCAGCCACTCAGCCCCTGCGCGCGTCTTGCCCGACCCGCGCCCACCCATGAACAGCCAGGTACGCCAGTCACCGGGCGGGGGACGCTGCGCCGCACCGGCCTGGTAGAGGAAAGGAACCCGAACCAGTCTCAGCAAGCTTTCGCGCTCCAGCCCCTGCAGCGGCGCTGCGGCCCAGTCGCTCGCCCAGTCGGGCCATGTCGGCAGGCCATCCATTCGCAACTCCATGCATGATGCTGGCGTGCAAAATGGTCGCAACTCAAAGCCGTCGGCTGAAAGCGGATGCGTCCGATGAATGAAAAGTGCCGGGTCCGTCAGCCGGCAAGCTGTCTGGCAAGCTGGACAAGCTCTTCGCGCCCGGCCTGGAAATCGGATGCTATCCAGCGCGCCTTCAGACGCGACAGGACCTCGCCAACCTGCGGCCCGCAAAGCCCAAGCGACAAGAGGTCATTACCCCCCACCGGGAAGGCCGGCGCCTGCCATTCCCGGGCAAGCTGACACGCGCGAGCGAGCCTGTCATCGGGCCAGCTTCCCTGCGCCGCATCCAGCAGGAGCGCATCAAGGAAAACCTCTTCGCCGAGGCGATAGCGCACCGCGCGCCAGCTTTGCTCTTGCGCAGTGGGTTTTGGTGTGTCTTCGCGATGCGCCCAGTCCCGCAAGCGGCGCGCTTCGGAGTTGGAAAGGCGCGCACCGGCAATGAATGCCTCGATCGCCTCGATCGTCTCGGGCGCAACTGCGAGAAGCGCCAATAGCCGGCGCAGCGGTTCGGGCGCCTCTCCGCTTGTCGTCTCGGCCCGGACAAGTCCCCTGAGACGTGTCAGGGCGCGGGTCGTGTCGGTTGACGGCAGGATGGCGCCGGCCACACCGCTTGCAAACATCGCCGCGAGCGCGGTGCAAGGATCAGGTGCTGCCAGCAACTGCCTGAACTCCTTCCAGATCCGCTCCGCCGCGATCTTGCGCAAACCCTCTTTCTGGCGCGCGCAGGCCGCAAGTCCCGCTTTATCAATGCCGGCACCATACCAGGCATTGAACCGGAAAAACCGCAGGATGCGCAGATAGTCCTCGCGCAAGCGCTCATCGGCATCGCCAATGAAGATGACACGGCCGGCCAGCGCATCCTCGATGCCACCTCCAACCGGATCGTGCAGGCGCCCGCTGGGCTCGGCATAAAGCGCGTTGAGCCTGAAGTCGCGGCGCTGTGCGTCTTCGTCCCAATCCTGCGTGTAGGCAATGACTGCCCGCCGGCCATCGGTCTCGACATCCCTGCGCAGCGTCGTGATCTCGAACGCCCTGCCATCCTCGATCGCGGTTATCGTGCCATGATCAATACCGGTCGGGATGACCCTGATGCCTGCCGCCGCAAGAGCGTGTGACGCCTGCTGCGGGGTCAGCTGCGTGGCGATGTCGATATCCTCGACGGGAGATTTCATCAGCGTGTTGCGCACACATCCCCCGACGAAGCGCGCACTGGCGGGGCGTGCCGCTTCGAGCGCGCTGATCACCTTGCGCGTCGCGCCATGCGCGAGCCAGTCGGGATGTCCGATATCAGCCGGGAGCATCTTGCGGCCTGGCTGTGTCGGGTCGATCCGTGTCAACGGGCTCCTCGTCACTGGCAGGTTGCGCGCCCGGGCGCGTCACACCCTGGGCGGTCCCGCCGGGATCGTCACTCGCGGGCATGCCCACTCCGGTGAAATCCCTGGTGCAGGGCACCTGCCTTGCGGGAATGAGGACACCGTCTTCGAAACGGGCCGCCTCATAGCAGACATTCCGGTCGCGCTCTGTGGTCAGCGCAATTGCCAGCATCACGCTGTAGCCGACCAGCGCCAGCACAACCCCGCTGCCGAACAGAAGTTTTATCGGCCAGGTCTTGCGCCCGTCAACTTCAGCATCGGTGACCAGAAGGCGGTAGATCGCGTAAAGTATGAAGGGCAGCGCGAACAGAACAAGTGAAATTACGATCTGCCTGGCCATACGCTCTCATCTCCGGGGCAAGTGTTTAACCTGATGATTAGATAGACACAAACACCGCGAGTGGAAGTGCGGCGGGCTGGCCTCTCAGTCTGGCGCATACAGTTCCTGCCAGAGGACACGGATGATTCCGGCGGTCACGCCCCAGATCCGGTGCCCGCCATGCGGCATCTGGTAATAGTGTCGATCCTGGCCGCGCCATGTCCCGGTCTGGCGGTCATGATTGGCCGGATCCATGAGGAATTCGAGCGGCGTTTCGAATACGGCTGCAACTTCGGTCGGGCACGGCACCGGCTCGAAATCGACCGGCAGGCGCACAATCAACGGCACCACGCGAAAGCCCGTTCCTGTCAGATAAGGCTGGCTGCGGGCAACGAGTTCGACATTTTCCGGATCAACGCCCACCTCCTCGTGCGCCTCGCGCAGTGCGGCTGCCACCTCGTCGGCATCGACCGGGTCGACCTTGCCGCCGGGAAACGCCACCTGGCCGGGATGGGTGGCCATCGTATCGGGCCGCCGGGTCAGGAGGGCGGTCGGCCCACGCGGGCGGGCGATCAGGCCGATCAGCACACCCGCGCGGCGAATGGACCGGATCTGGGCGTCGTCAAGAAAATCGATGTCGCCGCCTTCGGGCAGACCTTGCGGGCCGTGCACCGGGTCAAGCCGGGCGCGCGCGCGCTCCAGGAAATCGTCCAGCGTGGTGAAAGATGCCATCAGGGCCCTGCTCTTGCCTCGAAATCAGTCGGCCGACGGACCGATAGTGAAAAACTGCCCACAACTCCACACGCCCATGGTTGCGCCATCATCTTGCGGATTTGCGATCGCGATCGCGGCAAGATCGTAGAAGACATGGCGCGAGAGCTTCGCTTCGAGCCCTGAGCGCACATGCAGGTAGGGGCGCGGCTCCAGCGTCTGCAGGTCGGTCTCGACGCGCAATTCATTCCCTTCGCCCGCCACGACCACATCTGCGACACTCGTCGTGAAAACCAGCGCCTGATGCTCATCCCTTGTCATGGCACGGTCCACACGGATCACGAAGAAGGGCGCATCGTCGACATGGACGATGACCTTTTCATGAGGCGTGACAAGAAAGTGGCGCCCGTCAGCTTCCTTGCGCAGGATTGTGGAAAACAGCCGCACCAGCTTTTCCCGCCTGATCTGCTCGCCCTCGTGCCACCAGCGCCCATCGCTGTCGATTGCCATGCCGATATCCGTGCACCGTTCAGGATTCCAGGTGAGAACCGGGGGCAGCCTGGACGGGTCATTCGGGGCCGAAACGATCTCGCTGAGGAGTTGTTCAAGGCCCGGTATGGAATTCGCACTGGATTTCAAATCATCCTCCGCCATAGTTTCGCTCTAACTCATTGCTTTAGCCACGCAAGACAAGTTAGCCCGTCGCGACACTCACACAAATTGACGGGTGTGCGCGCGGGGGCCACAAGCGCGCAAAGGCGAGTGCAGACAGGAAAGGCAGTCCGTAAATGTCCGAAGAGAGCCCTGAAAGTGTCGCCGCAGCCGAAAAGGCTGTCGAGCAGCTTGCCGCGGTAAGGGAAGAGATTGCCAGAGTGGTTTTCGGCCAGGAGCGCGTGGTCGAACTCGCGCTTGCCGCTGTCCTGGCGGGCGGGCACGCCTTGCTGATCGGTGCGCCGGGCCTGGCCAAGACGCGGCTGGTGGAGGCGATGTCAACCGCTCTGGGGCTGAACGGCGCCCGGATCCAGTTCACGCCAGACCTCATGCCGTCCGACATTCTGGGTTCCGAAGTGCTAGACGAGTCCCCCGGCGGGGCGCGCAGCTTCCGGTTCATCCGCGGGCCAGTCTTCACCCAGTTGCTCATGGCCGACGAGATCAACCGCGCCTCTCCTCGCACCCAGTCGGCACTCTTGCAGGCGATGCAGGAAAAACACGTCACCATCGCCGGTGTCGCACACGAGCTGCCGCGTCCTTTCCATGTGCTGGCGACACAGAACCCGATCGAGCAGGAGGGCACCTATCCGCTGCCCGAAGCCCAGCTCGACCGCTTCCTGCTGAAGATCGACGTGCAGTATCCCGATCTCGACACCGAGCGGCGCATTCTGGTGGAGACCACCGGATCGAATGACGACAAGGTGCGCCCGGCACTCGATGCCGAACAGCTCATCGCCCTGCAGGCACTGGTACGCGCGATGCCGGTGGGCGAAAAGGTGCTCGATGCGATCCTCAGGCTTGTGCGCGCCGCAAGGCCGGAACAGACCGGCGATGACCGGGTCAGGCGCCTTGTTGACTGGGGCCCGTCCCCGCGCGCCGGCCAGGCGCTGATGCTGGCGGCGCGCGCGCGTGCGCTCCTGCGAGGCCGCCTTGCGCCGAGCATCGAGGATGTCGAGGCACTCGCCGAACCGGCACTCGGCCACCGCATGGCGATGCGCTATGATCCAACAGGCGAGGCTCCCGGCCTTGCCGAACTGATCAACGACCTTGCAAGAAAGGCCGCCTGAGGGACCGCATGACTGACCTCACCGCTCTTCGCTCGCAGGCCGAGATCATCGCCTCCTCATTGCCGGCGCTGGCTTTCCGCTCGACCGCCTCGCAGGCGCCGCATGTTGGTTCGGCCGGGCGACGCAAGGCCGGCACAGGCGAGCATTTCTGGCAGTATCGGCGCTATGCGCGCGAGGATGACGCCACGCGGGTGGACTGGCGGCGCTCGGCACGCGGCGATGACCTCTATGTCCGCGAGACCGAGCTGGAAACCGCACGGACCGTGCTGTTCTGGTGCGACCCGCATGCAGGCTTTGACTGGCGCGGAGCCGATGAGCGGCGCACCAAGGCCGACGAGGCGCGGATGCTGATGCTTGCCATCGGAACGCTCCTGTCGCGCGAAGGCGACCGGATCGGCGTGCTCGGCTCGGGTCGCAGCCCCGGCTTTGGCCGGCGCGCCATCGACCGGCTGGCCGAAGACCTCATGACAGACCAGTCCGGCAATTTCCCCGAGCCCCCGCGCAAGGCTGCAACCATTATCATCGCCAGC
>CAYXQV010000193.1:0-5041 GCA_964467505.1 uncultured Hyphomonadaceae bacterium
GTCACATTCGCCTTCGCCTTCCACGCCTTCCATCCCGAAGCGCAGATCGTCACTGGCCGGTAGTCACGCTGCTTGAAAGGCCTGCCGCATTCCTGCCGGCAGGCCCGGAAGCCGCGCTAACCGAACACGCGTGCAAAGATCTCCTCGACCCTTTTGAAATGATAGTCGAGGTCGAACAGGGCTTCCAGCTGGCTTGCCGAGAGCCGGGCCGACACGTCCTCATCGCCTTTCAGCTGTTCAAGGAATGCCCCCTCGCCAGCCCAGGTCTTCATCGCATTGCGCTGGACCAGCCGGTAGGC
The DNA here is from genome assembly GCA_964467505.1 of uncultured Hyphomonadaceae bacterium. Lineage (GTDB taxonomy): Bacteria > Pseudomonadota > Alphaproteobacteria > Caulobacterales > Hyphomonadaceae > UBA5336. The sequence continues at coordinate 300 of CAYXQV010000193.1, forward strand.
GTCCTCGCGGCTGACACCGGCCTCGACAAGCGCCAGCAGCACGCGCTGGGAATTGTGCAGCCCGCCGAGCCGGTCCATGTTTGCCAGCATGTGCTCGGGATAGATGACGAGGTTCTCGATCACGCCAGCAAGCCGGTGCAGGGCAAAATCCAGATGGACCGTGGCGTCCGGGCCTATGCCGCGCTCGACCGAGGAATGGGAGATGTCACGCTCATGCCATAGCGAGACATTCTCCATCGCCGGCATGACAGCCGAACGCACCAGTCGGGCGAGACCGGTCAGGTTCTCGGTCAGGACGGGGTTGCGCTTGTGCGGCATCGCCGAGGAGCCTTTCTGGCCAGCCGAAAAGAACTCTTCGGCTTCCAGCACTTCGGTGCGCTGCAGGTGGCGGATCTCGGTGGCAAGGCGTTCCACCGAAGCAGCAATCACGCCGAGCACCGCGAAAAACATCGCATGGCGGTCGCGCGGGATGACCTGCGTCGAGACCGGTTCGGGCGCAAGGCCGAGCTTTTCGGCGACATGGGCTTCGATGCGCGGATCGATATTGGCGAATGTGCCGACCGCGCCAGAGATCGCACATGTGGCGATGTCCTCGCGCGCTGCCAGCAATCGCGCGCGGGCACGCTGGAATTCGGCATGGTAGCCAGCAAGCTTGAGCCCGAACGTCGTCGGCTCGGCATGGATGCCGTGGCTGCGCCCGATTGTCGGCGTCAGCTTGTGCTCATGGGCGCGACTTTTCAGGGCCGCAAGCAGGCGATCAATGCCGGCGGCGAGCAGGTCGCTGGCGCGCACCAGTTGCACTGACAGGCAGGTGTCGAGCACGTCCGATGACGTCATGCCCTTGTGCAGGTAGCTTGCCGGCGCACCGACATGTTCGGCAACATTGGTGAGGAAGGCGATGACGTCGTGTTTGACCTCGCTTTCGATCTCGTCGATCCGCGCGACGTCGAATCCGCCCCGCTCGCGCACCGCAGCGCTGGTGCCATCGGGCACCTGGCCAAGCTCCTCCATCGCCTCTGCGGCCAGCGTCTCGATCTCCAGCCAGATCGCGTATTTGCTCTCCTGGCTCCATATGGCGGCCATTTCCGGGCGCGTGTAACGTGGGATCATGTGTCTGTTGGCTCCTTGCCTGTCGCGCCCGAGGGGCGATTGTCGGGTTATCCATAATCCACGCAGCACCTGAAATCGAGCCGGCAAGGATTGGGCAAGTGAAACTGTCACGTTTCTGAAACATCAACCCGGATCAAACAAAAAGCCGTCAGGAGACTGCTTTTCGTCACTGGCGATGATCGTGTCTTTGCGTTAATGATTTGAGTTGTAGCGGTCCGGGGGCACCGGCCTGCACACCAACCTGGATCGGCAGTCGGCCGGTCATTAGGTGTTTAGCCGAAGGGGCGATGCGCAAGCGCCATCGCACCGAGAAGGGGAGTTCAACCTGTGAACAAGATTGTTTTTTCAACGGCGGCTGTCGTCGCTTTTGCCGGTACGGCCTTTGGCCAGGCCGCCGATATGCCGCCGAGTGCGGATCCCGGCGAGTGCTTTGCGCGCGTGCTGATCCCGGAAGTCACCGAAGTCGTGACCGAGCAGGTCGTCGACCGTCCGGAATCGACCGAAATCAGCGTCATTCCGGCGCAGTATGAAACCGTGACCGAGCGCGTGCTCGTCAAGGAAGAGTCGATCCAGTACCGCACGATCCCGGCAGTGTACACGACCATGACCGAGCAGGTTCTGGTCGAGCCCGAAAGAACCGAATCGGTTGTCATTCCGGCTCAGTTCGAGACCTATACCGAGCAGGTGCTCGTGCGCCCGGCCTACACCACATGGAAGCCCGGCTCGGGCCTGTTCGGCCGTGGTGCGGCTGGCACCGGTTCTTCGCCGGCCGGAAATGCCCAGGTCGCCACGGGTGAGCTGCTCTGCCGCGTCGAAGTGCCTGCACAGTATGACACGGTCACCCGCACCCGTCTGGTGCAGTCGGAGCGTACCGAGAGCAATGTGATCCCGGCGCGCTACGAGACAGTGACCCGCGAAGTTGTCGAAACCCCGGCTCAGGTCATCGAGGAAGTCATCCCGGCTGTATATGACACCGTGGACGTGCGCCGTCTGGTGCAGCCGGCTCGCGAAGACGTCATCACGATCCCGGCCACCTACAAGACCATCGAAAAGCGTGTTGTCAGCGATGGTGGCGGCCTCGAATGGCGCGAAGTGCTTTGCGACACCAACGCAGCACCGTCCAAGCTTCGTGAAGTCCAGCAGGCCCTCAACACGGCGGGCTACAACAACCCGGTTGATGGCCAGTTCGGACCGCAGACCCTTACTGCCATGGAATCCTTCCAGCGCGCCAATGGCCTGCCGGTCGGCTACCTGACCGTGTCAACGGTCGAAGCTCTGGGCGTCAGTCCTTACTGATCGGTTCCTGCAGCCCCGACCTGGCGCTGCACTGACCTTATGACTGGAGACCCCCGTGCGTCATGCGTGCGGGGGTCTTTTCCCTTGTGCGGACAGGATGATTTGTCACAGGGCTGGCTGGAGACGCCGAAGCGCGTGGGTGGTCAGCTGGCCCGGCCCACAAGGCGGTCGAGCGCTGTCTGCAGGATGACCGCAGCGGCTGACGCGTCGATCAGTTCGGCCCGGCGCGCGCGGGAAAGATCCGCTTCGATCATTGCGCGCTCGGCCTGCACAGAAGAAAGCCGCTCATCCTGGAAGGCGATCGGCAGGTCGCGTCGTTGCAGGATGTTGTGCGCCAGGGCGCGGGCCGACTGCACGCGCGGGCCACTGGAGCCGTCCATGTTCAGTGGCAGGCCGATGACAAGGCCGACGGCCCGGCGATCATCAATGATGGCCACCAGCCGGTCGAGGACGGGCGCGAGCCTCTTGCCGCGCTGCAGCGTTTCGACAGGTGTTGCCACCATGCGGAGCGTGTCACTGCCGGCGAGCCCGATCGTGCGCTGCCCGGGATCGAGGCCGAGCAGGACGCCGCTTTCGGGAAGGGCGTGGAGGTCAACAACTGCCATGCTACTACCCCTACGCCGTGCCGCGACGCGAATGAAGGCACAATCGCCGAGCCGGGACACCGTGGCCGGATGCACGCTGGCCGGCTTGCAGGTCGTGGCTGGCGCAGCTAAAGCATGCGAGAGAGCCGACAGGAGGCCGCCTGATGAGTGTTTCGAAAGACGATGTCCGCAAGGTTGCGCGCCTCAGCCGGATTGCCGTTCCTGAAGAGCGGCTGGATGGGCTTGCCGGCGAGCTTTCCGCCATCATGGACTGGATCGAGCAGCTGGGCGAGGTTGATGTCGAGACTGTCGAACCGATGACGTCGGTTGTCGATGTCAGCCTGCCGCGCAGGGTTGACGCTGTGACAGATGGCAACCGGACAGATGAGATACTCGCCAATGCGCCTGCGTCGGCCGACGGCTTCTTCGTGGTTCCCAAAACGGTCGAGTAAGCCGCACCCCGTTCAGCTGGCAGCTTCGTCGCCCTCCCCGGTGTCGTCAGGCAATTCAGCGTCCGGGTCCCATTTGTAGATTGCGTTCACGACACATCGCTGGGGCGGTATGTCTCCCCGCCGGTTCAGTGAAAACGCCGAATCAGAAGCGATGATCGCATCGCCGCGGGTCAGGCAGGAGCCGAAATTGTCGATTGCTATCAACTGCGCATATCGAAGGTCCTGGCACCTCGTGAACGTCTCGACGAGATAATAATCGTTCACTGAGCGCTCCAGGATGACCGTGCGATCAGTGGTTTGCTGGAAATTGTCGATATTTGAGGCAAAACAGATGCGGTCGACCTGCTCGCCGAGTCGCGGATCGTCCATCCATTCGGCGCGCTCGCCGGTGTCAGGCTGGCCATTGCTGGAACATCCAGCCACCGCGCCAAGGAGCGCGCTGGCAGCGAGAGCAAGGAGCGGGGTGCGCGGGCGCATGGCAAGTCTCCATTGGGGTTCAGAGCTTCGTGCTGGTATCTTCAACCAATCATAATAACCCGGAACTGCGCTCACGGAAACAACACATCGACGCATGCGACGTCGAGGGTTGCGTCGCATGGTGCGGGCGGCGTAGTGAAGGCTCCTTACGGTTACAGAACGGGGCCTCAGGCGATGAGCGATCTCACCCAAATGACGCTGGCGGGTGCCCTTGCAGGGCTGAAGGCGAAGGATTTCTCCTCAAGGGAGATGACCGAGGCGTTTCTTGCGCAGATCGAGGCTGCCAACCCTGCGCTCAATGCCTTTGTCCTGCAAACGCCGGAAAAGGCGCTGGAAATGGCAGACGCGAGCGATGCGCGTCTTGCTGCGGGCGAGGACGGGGTGCTTGAGGGCGCGCCGCTCGCCGTCAAGGATCTCTACTGTACGGCAGGTGTGCGCACGACGGCCTGCTCGCAGATCCTCGGCGAATTCGTTCCGGGCTATGAGTCCACTGTCACGCAGAATCTCTGGGACGGTGGCGCGGTGATGCTGGGCAAGCTGAACATGGACGAGTTTGCGATGGGATCGTCGAACGAGACGTCGCGTTTCGGTCCGTGTGCCAATCCCTGGCGCCGCAAGGATGACAATCGCAACCTGACGCCCGGGGGGTCTTCGGGCGGGTCAGCCTCGGCGGTCGCGTCCGATCTGTGCCTGGCGGCCACCGCGTCCGACACCGGCGGCTCCATTCGCCAGCCGGCAGCCTTTACCGGCACGGTCGGGATCAAGCCGACCTATGGCCGTGCCAGCCGCTATGGCATGGTGGCCTTCGCCTCCTCGCTCGACC
>CAYXQV010000194.1:0-5039 GCA_964467505.1 uncultured Hyphomonadaceae bacterium
ATGCGGCCGGGCGCGCCGGTGTGCGCTTTGGCGTGCGCAATTCCGGGGCGAGCGCGGTGGTTGAGGGCTGCGGGGCGAATGGCTGCGAATACATGACCGGCGGCAAGGTCGCCATACTCGGCCCGGTCGGCGACAATTTCGGCGCTGGCATGACCGGCGGCATTGCCTGGGTCTTCGATCCGCAGGGGCGTTTCGGACGCGTCGCCAATCCAGACGGCATCGACTGGTACGCGCTTTCCGACATGCCCGGCGAACATATCGAGGCCTTCCGCGAACTGGTCGAGGCCCATGCCGAGCGCACCGGCTCAGTCACCGCAAGCGAACGGCTTGAGGAATGGGAGGCCACACTGGCAAAAACCCTGATGGTGGTGCCCAAGGAGGTCGCCGGCCTGGTCCTGGGCGAGAGCAAGCCCAAAGCGGTGGCTTAGCGGCACTTGGGAGCAATTGGTTTCGGCCAGCCAGCGCCTGACGATCGTCGTGCCGATCGCCCTGCTGACCATTTTCGGGCTCCTGCTCATGCTGTTCGGCTCCTTTCGTGATGCGGGCATCGTGTTCACTGGCGTGCCGCTCGCCCTGACAGGCGGGGTTGCAGCGCTCGCTTTGCGGGACTTGCCGCTGTCGATTTCGGCGGGCGTCGGCTTCATTGCCCTTTCCGGAATCGCGGTGCTCAATGGCGTCGTCATGCTGAGCTTCATCCGCCAGCGGCGCGAGGCGGGAGAAACACTCGACGCAGCGATTTTCGACGTCGCGCTCGCGGAACTCAGCTGTGTACTTCGGGGTGTGCTTTTTCGATTCCATAGGGGGTATCCTTTGAGATTTTTACTCTCTCGGAAACCCGGGGCGATTCAGTCCATGGCTTGCAAGAGACAGGCCTCCCCGGGTCATGGCAGATTTCACAGTGGATGAGATTTGACGTCGGGCAGGGCGGGCGCGGTCATGATTGGCATTTTTTCATGACATCGGATTGAAGGGGAGGTAAGCGCCCAGCCAGAGATTGGCTCATGTGCGGCTGCGCTGCGGCGCGCTGAACGAGGATCAGCTTTCGTCAATGAGGCCGTTCACCGAGGAGACCGACCATCACGTCCTGGCTACACGAAAAACGCCTTGCAGAGTCGCTTGAAGTTGTTCTCCAGACCGGGGCGCGCACGGTCCTTGATCTGGGTTGCGGCGATGGCGACCTGCTTGTCCGGTTGGCAAAAAAGCCCCAGGTCGAGCGTATTGTCGGACTGGATATCTGTGCCGACGCCCTGGACCGTCTGCGGGCACGGTGGGACGCGCAGAAGGGAAATTCGCAAACGCAGGTCGAGCTTAAACTCCGCTCCATGACCGAAGACGGCACGGCATTCGCCAATTTCGACTGCGCGGTGCTGATTGAAACGATCGAGCATATCGCGCCTGACAGGCTGTCTGTGCTCGAGCGTGCGGTGTTTGCGCAGATGCAGCCAGGAACGGTGGTCATCACAACACCCAATGCCGAGTATAATGGCGTGCTTGGTGTTCCCGCCCACCGGTTCCGGCATCCCGGACACATGTTTGAATGGGACCGCGCAAAGTTTCGCCGATGGTCCGAGGGCGTCGCCGCCAGAAACCGTTATGAGGTCGCTTGCCGCGATATTGCCGGATCTCACCGGGTATTCGGAGGCGCGAGCCAGATGGCGGTCTTCACAAGGGTCGATGCACCTCTCGCTCAACCCGAAGCCTGAGCACCTCATCCCGGTGGACGCGCGGCGGCTCGACCCCATCAATATCGCGATGATCGTCGCCCGTTGCGACGCGTGCTCTCGTCTGTGCTCTGCTACCATCCGAACCACGCATTCGCGCACCGCAGGCGAGTAATATCGTGTTTGCTTCTTGTCTGGCATAGGCCCACGCTCTCAATCACGATGTCCTGCGGGGATACCGGCGCGGTTCAGCCCCTTTATCGAGGCCTGCAAAAAATCGCGGCAGGCTCAGTCTCCTGCGTCAGGTGCCTTGTTTGCATTGCCGTCGCCCGGGCGAGCGTTAGTTCAGTACTGAATTTGAGGACAATGCGATGCCTGCGGACGCAATACCGAACAACACTGATGTCAGCGAGCCTTGGGATGCAGACAACCAGGCCTGGTGGGATTGGTATGTCAGCCTTGCGGACAATGCGAGCGAGGATGCGCCAATTGTACCAGCCCCTGCCATGCCAGACGTTGCGATCCCCTCCGATGACGAGGTTGTTGCGGAATTGGCAGTTCCCTACGTCCTCACCGAGGCTCAGATTGCAGCCTTCCAGACCAATGGCTTCATCAAGCTCAAACATGTATTCTCGCCGGGAACGGTGCTGAAATTGCGCGCCGAACTGATCCGCCTGCTGAAGGCCGAATTCGGCGTTGACCCCGATCATGGGGCGCAGGATCGCTTCCTCAGCCTCGAAATGATCTGGCCCAACAATCCATTGCTGCGGGCCTATGTCCTGTCACCTCGGCTGGCAAAAATCTCCGCTGACCTGCTCGGCGTCAAGGCGGTGCGGCTCTACCACGACAATGTCCTGGCCAAGCAATCGGGATGCGGCCGCACACCCTGGCACTTTGATGACCATCACTTTCCGCTGGACACCCATGACGTGGTGACAGCCTGGGCACCGGCACAAGCGATCCCGATCGAGATGGGCCCGCTTGCCTTTGCCCATCCGCTTGATGTGCACCGGTTGGTTGATGCGGTCACCTTCGAGAAATCCGGCACGGGCTATGATCGCGGCGTGGCCGATGTCTTTGCACGCAACAAGGTCGCGATAGACGAGACGCCGTTTGACATTGGTGAGGTCAGCTTCCACCACAATCTCTGCTTCCACACCGCCGCGCGCAATCGGACAGACCGCAGCCGGGTGGTGCTGGCCAACACCTATTACAGGGATGGTGCGCGGATCGTGGATGCGCCGACAATGGTGTCCGGCGACTGGCAGAAATTCATGCCCGGCATCGAGCCGGGCGAGGTGGCGGCCAGCGCATTGAATCCTGTCTGCTGGCCCGTGGAGGATGCGACATGACCGACGATCTGCTGGCGCGGAGCACCGCGCATTGGTCCGAAGCAAGACGGGCCGGTATGGAGGCGTTCTATACCCTCGCCACCGACGACTATCGCCACCTTGCCCAAGCGCGCGACTGGGCCGGTTGGCTGCTGAGCGCCCAGGCCGAGGCTGGTGATCGGTCGTTACGGCTTCTGGACGTTGCCTGTGGCTCGGGCAAGTTCCCGAACGCACTGGTCAGCCATGCCGGAATTGCCGAGGCTGGGCTGAACCTGATCACCACCGACCTGCTGGATCCGTCGGCGTTCTCGATTGCCGAGGCGCGCGCGGCGCTGCCAGCGCCATTCAAGCCTGCGGGTGAACATGAGGTGACCTTGCAGGACTTCGAACCACCGGCAGGTGGCTATGACATTGTCTGGGCGACGCATGCGCTTTACGCGGTCCCCGCAGTCGATCTTCCAGCTGCGGCGGCGAAGTTCTGCGCAGCCATTCGGGCAGGCGGGCGCGGCGTGATTGCCCACAGTGCGGCAGCCGGACATTACGTGGAATTTCATCGCCGCTTTCTCGAGGCGTTCGGCCGATCCGGGGCTACGCCCTACATATCGGCCGAAGATCTGGCCGCAGCCCTGCGCGGGGCGGGCGCGAGCGTCGAGGTCACCGAGATCCGCTACGACAGTGTCGCGGGGCTGGACGCGAGCGACGCCGTGGAGGGGTATCTGCAACGCTGCGTCTTTGATGACAGCGTGTCGCTCGGCCAGATGCGCGCGCGCGAGCCGCTGGCAGCCTGGATCGACACCTGCCACCAGACTGATGCGTGGCGGTTCCCGCAGGTGGTTCACCTGCTGGATATCGCCTGCTGAAATTTCTTCGTCAAAACAAAAGGGAATGTTCTGTGGATGATCACGGACCGCTACGCTCTGACTGGACCGAAACGCTCGCGCGCGGTGTGCGCCCCGATGCCGACACCCTGCGCCAGCATATTCGCGCCGTGCACCGCGACCATGCAGGCTTTACCGAGACCTGCGCGCGCGCCTGTCGCGACGATGCGGGGCGCTCCAGCTATGAGTGGCTCGCCGAGGTCGTGTCCGGCGACAACGCCATAAGTGTGCTGGACCTTGCATGTGGTTCAGGCCCGCTATTGGAACTGCTGCATGAACGTCAGGCCGGATTGCGGCTGTTTGGAGCCGACATGTGTCCGGAGGAGCTGGCGCTTGCGCGCAAACGGCTGCCTGTTGGTGCAGCGGAGCTGTTGCAGGCGGACGCGCAGGACATGGCGGCGCTGCCCGACGGATCGGTTGATATCGTCTTGTGTCACTGGGCGCTGACCCTGATGGACCCGGTCGCGCCTGTGCTTGACGAGGTGCGGCGCGTGCTGGTTCGAGGTGGCCAGTTCGCCGCGCTTGTTGATGGACCCATGGACGTCGCGCCGGGCTACGCCGCCGTGCACGACCTGATATATGGCCATGTGCAGGCAGAGTTTCCGCAGTACGGCAAGGTGGATCTCGGCGATCCGCGCGTGCGCGGTACGAACACGCTTGTCGATCTTGTGCACACGGCCTTCCCCGGCGCCGATGTGCAGGTCGAGACCAATGTGGTCGCCATGGAAGGCCCGCCAGGCAAGGTTGCCGAGGCCACCGCCGGCTTCTTTTATGCAGCGTTTGTCCTGTCCCGCGAGCGGCGCAATCGGATGTTATCGGAACTCGCAGTGCTGCTTTCCACACTGACCGAAGAAACAGGTTGCAGCGAAAAGCGCGGCGCACGAGGCCGTTTCGCGATGCCGGTCAACCGCCTTCTGGTCACGCTCTGACCCATGACGTGGTTCAAACAGGGTGCTGTCGTGTGCCGTCAAACCAAAGCGAACCCTGACTTGAGCCCTTCTCGTCCCTCAGTCATTTCGAGAGCCTGACCCTTTCATGGTCCAATGTTCGAGGTGTGGCGAGCGCGCCGGGTGAGGAGCCCCCGGCAAGTTCGAGCGGCCGGCGAGGATGTGGTCCTTTGCATCCCTGCTGCGCGTGGACAAGTAGAGGCCCAGCGCAATCATTGCCGC
>CAYXQV010000195.1:0-1290 GCA_964467505.1 uncultured Hyphomonadaceae bacterium
CGCAAATTCCTGCTGACTGCCGGGGGAATTGGCCTGCTCTACAAGCAGCGCGCCTCGATCTCGGGCGCGGAAATGGGCTGTCAGGGCGAGGTCGGCGTGGCCTGTTCGATGGCGGCAGGGGGGCTGGCGGCGGTCTGGGGCGGCTCCGCGGTGCAGGTGGCGAGCGCAGCGGAGATCGGCATGGAGCACAATCTCGGCCTGACCTGCGACCCGGTGGCCGGGCTGGTCCAGATCCCGTGCATCGAGCGCAATGCCATCGGCGCGGTCAAGGCCGCCAATGCTGCCCGCCTCGCCCTGCATGCGCGCGGCCAGATGCATGTGTCGCTCGACCAGGTGATCGAGACGATGCGCCAGACCGGGCTGGATATGTCATCGAAATACAAGGAAACCAGCCAAGGCGGGCTGGCCGTCAATGTCGTGGAATGCTGATCGCAGGCTGAAACGGGTTGGCAGGCGGGCTCAGGGCTGGCCGATACGTCGCAATTCGCGCAACCTGTCAAACACGTCGAGCCCCTGCTGAGCGAGATAGTGCGGCAGGTCGATGATCACCCAGTTTTCAGCGAGTTTGTCGCCCTCGCGTCGGTATATGTCGACGATGCGCATCTCTGCTGGCTCGCGCGCTTCGGGCATGCCGAGAAAGCCGCCAGTGTTGCGGTTCCTCAAATTTGCCCAGCCGAAGAAGCCGCAATAGTGCCCCTCTGCGATGCGCGCGATGTGGCCATTATAGGCCTTGTCGGTCAGGTTGAGGCGGAACGGATACTGGTGCTGTTCCTGGTAGCGGTCGATGGTGTAGCTCGCGCCGATCCCGCACGGGCCATACCAGATCATGTCTTCATGCCAGGTCTTGCGCAACAGTTCCGGCGGGCAGCGATATTTCTCCAGATCATTAAGCCCGCGCAGGTCCTTGATCATCAGATTGACGAGGGCGATTGTCGTTTCGGTATCTTCGGCCGGCTGGGACTGGACCAGCAGGCCATCATGCGTGCGCGGCCCCGGATAGATGAAGCTTGCGCCGGTCATCGGGGGCAGGGGGTAGACGCCGGCCTGGTCCATCAGGCCGATCAGGTCACAGAACAGGGCGCTCTCGACAATCTGGCCGTCCTCGACCCGGCAGAATTCCGCATAGCGCAGGAACGCCATCCGGCCCGTCGCCGGTATGGCGAGGAAATCGTGGTCGAAAAGCCCCATGAAATGGCCCATGGAGCAGGTCCAGACGCTGTTTCCGCCATCGGCATCATTGGCGCCCGCAAAGAAAATGTCCTCGCGCCGCTGCAGCGATGTGAAGGCCGC
>CAYXQV010000195.1:1390-3549 GCA_964467505.1 uncultured Hyphomonadaceae bacterium
GTTGAGCGCCTGGAATTCCTGAAAGGTCCGCAAGGCACGCTCTACGGGCGCAACACATTTGCCGGCGCACTGAACCTCTACACGATTGCGCCGGATCTCGACGGTTACAGCGCGGGCGTCAATTTCGATTATGAGCGGTTCAACACCCGCCGCTTCGAAGGCTTCGTGAATGTCCCGGTCACCGACACGTTCGGCTTGCGCGTGGCCGCCTTCACCGAAAATGGTGACGGCTATATCGAGAACCGCGCCGGGCCGAACCAGGGAAAGCCGAATGACCAGGGTATCCGGGTCAGCGCACTGTGGGAGCCCACCCCCGATCTCAGCGTGCTTGCGCGCATCTCGAACGTGACCGAGCGCGGCACCGAGGTCGGCGTGTTCGGCAACACCTTCCTTTGCCGCAATGTCACGCCCCAGGGGCTGACCGATCCGTTCGGGACGGAAAAGGACTGCGCCAACCCGAATCCCGGATCGGCTGGCCTGCCATCTGCTGACACTCTTGACCCATGGGAAGTATCGCAGGATTTCGTCCCCAATGGCGATCTTGAGCAGAACAATCTTTCGCTTGAGGTCAACTGGGATGCCGGCCCGATAAATGTGAAGTCGATCACAGGCTATATCGACTTTGACAACCTGCTCGGAATGGACGGTGAATTCAGCCCGAACCCCTTCCAGCGCTTCTGGTTTGACGAGCAGGCCGAGAGCTTCAGCCAGGAAATCCAGTTCTCATCGGATTATGACAGCCCGCTGCAATGGACGGGTGGTGCCTATTATTCGCAGGAAGAGACCTTCTTCAGCTTTTCGACCTTCAATCAGACGGTCGCAAACAATACGCGCGGCACGGTGGTTGGTCCGAACGGAGAGACCTTCACTCTCCTGACAGGCACGCCGCTTGTCTCGCTGGACACCAATATTGGCGGATTTTTTGCGGACAGTGGCTACCGTGACATCGAGTATTTCGGGCTTTACGGCCAGGCCGAATATTCGCTCACCGATCAGCTGCGCCTGATTGGTGGCCTTCGCTACAATGACGAGACCAAGGACCTGACCGGTGGCGGCAGCAACTTCACCGGCGACTCCAATGGTGACGGCATTGTCGATGCCCCGGTTATCGTCAGGGCGCCGTTTGCAGGTGGCGGCGCAAACCCTCCAATCATACCGACCAATCCGAATGTGGTGTTCGCATTCAACGAGGGTGCGGCCGATGCGACCACTGCGAGTGCGAGCTTTGACAATGTCACCTGGCGTGTCGGAGCCGAGTTCGATATCACACCTGACATCATGCTCTATGCCACTGCTTCGACCGGTTTCCTGTCCGGCTCGGTGGGCAATTCCGGCACGGTCACCGATGAGCAGGATTCTCAGGTCATCGAAGGCGGCGTGAAGGGGCAGTTCCTGAACGGGCTGTTGTTGTTCAACGGCGCGGTGCACTACACCGAGTACACGAACCTGCTGACACAGATCCAGATTCCTGCGCCGGGCGGCCTCGTTCTTACCGAAAGTCGCAATGGCGGAGAAATCGAGGCCTTTGGCGTCGAGGCGGAGTTTGTCTACCTGCCGACCGACGCCCTTCGGCTGTCGGCGAATTTCGCATTTCTCGACTCCGAGTTTGCAGAGTTTGGCGAGGTCAATCCATACCAGCTTTTCGATGGAGAGGTTGTCCCCTTCATTGATGTTTCCGGCACGACCACACCCTGGTCGCCGGATTTCACTGCCAACCTGTCAGGCGATTACACGCTCGACCTGCTCGAATATGGCACGCTGACCCCGGGAGTGTCATTCTATTACAGCGATGACTACTTCACCAGCAACCTCTTCTCGGCCGATCCCAATCAGATCCAGGACTCCTATACCAAGACGGACGTTCGTCTAGTCTGGGACTCGCCTGATGGGGCCTATTCCGTGACCGCCTTCGTTCAGAACCTGGAGGACGAGGCGGTCCTTGCCCGTGGGAACAATAATGGCAGCGATACGGTCCAGACCAGCTTCCTGTATCCACGCAATTACGGCCTGCGGCTGAGCGCACGTTTCTAGGCGCTCTTCTGCTCAGACACCCATTGCATGGGCGTTCAAAGGGGAGGGTGCCTGGCGGGTGCCTTCCCCTTTTCTCTTTCCTGCGGTGTGATGAGGATCGTTGCCTCAGGGCATCGTGGGCCAGCGTA
>CAYXQV010000195.1:3649-4971 GCA_964467505.1 uncultured Hyphomonadaceae bacterium
TATCCGCTGGTGATTTTCGCCGTGGTCGTTCTCTACCTGCCGTTTTTCTACAATTCCGGTGTCGCCTCGATCTATGAATATCTTGAACGCCGGTTCGGAGTGGCCTCGCGATCGACCATGTCGCTGATCTTCCTGGTCACCCAGACCATCACCACCGCGTCCATCCTGACCGCCACAGCCGTGGTCATCACCTTCGCCACCGGTGTCGATGTCAAAGTCGCCATCCTTGGCATGACGCTGATTGTGCTCGCCTATACGATGCTGGGCGGCATGAATGCGGTGATCTGGACCGATGTGTTGCAGGGGGTGATCCTGTTTTTCGGCGCCGGCGTTGTGCTGTGGGGGCTGGTCAATGCGGTCAGCCCGCTGGGCGAGGCCTTCGACACGTTGGCCACGCAAGGCAAGCTCAACCCGATCAATACCGATCTCGATTTCTCCGTGGCGCCGACCATCTGGGCGGGCGTGTTTGCCATGTCGCTGTTCCACATCACGGTATACGGCACCAACCAGATGATGGTGCAGCGCACGCTGGCGGCCAAGACCATCGGGGACGCGAAGAAGTCCTACCTGCTGATGGGGTTTGCCGCCTTCTTCATCTATTTCCTGTTCTTCTTCATCGGCGCGCTGTTGTTTGTGCATTTCAAGGGCGAGCCATTCGAGCAGACCAATGAGATCATCCTCGTCTTTGCGCAATCGCTGGCCATACCCGGCCTGATGGGCATTCTGGCCGCTGCGGTGCTGTCCGCCTCGATGTCGAGCCTGTCCTCGGCGCTCAATTCGCTCGCGACGGTCACGGTGACGGATTTCTACCAGCGTTTCTTCAAGAGCGAGGCGAGCGACAATCACTATCTCGCCGCCTCGCGCCTGTTCACGGTGTTCTGGGCCGCAGCAGCCGTGCCCATCGCATTTGCCTTCATCAATAGCGGCGGCTCGATTCTTGAGACGCTGAGCAAGGTCGCGTCGTATTTTGTCGGTGCGAAGCTTGCCATGTTCGGGCTGGGATTCCTGTCCAAACACACCACCGAGCGCGGCCTGCTGATCGGCGTGGCCGCCGGTTTCATCGGCCTTTACGCGATCGTCATCGACCTGCCCTTCATCCCGGGAGAGCCGCTGGACATTGCCTGGCCGTGGTATGTCGTGATCGGCGGATCGATCAATATCGCCGTGTCATGGACAGCCAGCGTTTTGCTCGATGGCTTCCAGGGCGAATGGCACGAGGACACCGTGCCCGGCCAGCGCCGTCGCTTCCGCGAGCAGGGTTTGGCTGAAAAACAGGACGGCTGGTATGTCGTGCCCGGCAAGATCGACCGCATCTGCTGGGC
>CAYXQV010000196.1:0-2214 GCA_964467505.1 uncultured Hyphomonadaceae bacterium
AGCCTGTTAAACGTCGGTCTTGCGGAAGCGTTTTGACTGCTGGCGCATGAGGCTGCGGGCAATCGGGTCAGGCATGAGCCTGGCTGCCGTCGCAAGGCCCTTGTTTACCCCGCCCGGCACAACGACCGGCTGGCCCCGCCCGACCGCTTCGATGCCAGCCTCGACCACCGGAGCAGCATCCATCCAGAGCCATTTCGGCATGTCTTCGGTCTGGCTGCGCGTGCCGTTCACGTCATGGAACTCACTAAAGGTGAACCCCGGGCAGAGCGCGGTACAATTGATATCATGGCCGGCGGCATCGGCTTCGGCCTGGATACTTTCGGAGAACTTGATCAGGGCTGACTTCACCGGGCCGTACAGCGTGTGCCCATTGGATCCCGGCGTGAACCCGGCAAGCGAGGCGACATTGATGATCCGGCCGAAGCCGCGCGCGGCCATGCCCGGCAACAGCTTGTGGGTCAGTTCCAGTGGCACGTTCAGCAAGACCTGCAGGAAGGCGGCCTGATCCTCCCAGCTGGTATTGAAGAAGGTGCCTGGCAGGCCATAGCCGGCATTGTTGACAAGCCCGTCCACGTCGCGCCCGGCACTGGCGATCTCGCTGATGATTGCATCAGCCGCGCCGGCCCGGGCGAGATCCTGGACGATGGTCTGGGCTGACACGCCATAAGTCTCTTCCACCTCGCGCGCGAGCAGGTCGAGGCGTTCCGCCCGCCGTGCCGTTAACGCGACATCCCAGCCGCGCGCGGCATACTGGCGGGCAAATTCCTCACCAATGCCGGCAGAGGCTCCGGTAATCAGGACAAGACGCCGGGACATGGCACACTCCGTTTTGTTTCAGCAAGCTGTTAACGCGCATTGCCCGCAAAGTCGAACCCGCCGCGAGGTCAGAGCTTGCCCGCAAAGGCGCGCAAATCGCCCACAAACAAGTCGGGCGCCTCCATGGCCGCGAAATGTCCCCCGCGCGGCATGTCGCTCCAGTGGACAAGATTGTAGATCCGGTCACACCAGCTTCTCGGCGGTGGGTCGTACAGCGCTTCCTTGGGGAAATTGGCAAAGCCGGTCGGCGTTTCGCACCGCTGCCCCTCGGGCAGGGCATTGCCACCCTCCTGGAACACGGCATTGTAATACCAGACAGAGGTCGCAAAGGCGTCATTGACCAGATAGATCATCAAGTTGGTCAACAGCCTGTCAGGCGTATAGGTCTCGAAAAGCTCCCCGCTCTCGCCGAGATCGGACCAGCCGTGAAACTTCTCGATGATCCAGGCGGCCTGGCCCATGGGGCTGTCCATCAGGGCAAGGGCAAGTGTCTGGGGCTTGCTGGCCTGCTGCTGGAAATAGCTGCCTTCCGCCGCCATACGTGCCTGCGTGGCCTGAAGCCACTGCGCTTCGGTCTCGTTTTGCGGCGTTGCCGGGGTCGGTCTCAGGCCGATCATGTTGAGATGGATCGCGCGGCAGCCACCCTTCCCGTCATGCGCGGAATGATTGACGCCGAGCCATGAGGTCACCAGCGCCCCCCAGTCCCCGCCCTGTGCGATGTAGGTGTCCACGCCGAGCACATCGCGCATCAGCTTGTCCCAGAGTGCGGCCGTGGCGCGCTGGCCAAGGGGGGAGGCAGGCTTTCCGGAAAACCCGTAGCCGGGCAGGGACGGGATCACGAGATCGAAGGCATCCTCGGCGCGCCCGCCATGCTGGCTGGGAAAGGCCAGCGGCCCGATCGCGTCCCAGAATTCATAGACAGATCCCGGCCAGCCATGGGTGAGCAGAAGCGGCCGTCTGCCCTGCGCTTCGCCAACCACGTGAATGAAATGGATGTCGATGCCATCGATCTCGACAGTGAACTGGGGATGGCGATTGAGCGCCTTCTCGGCTTCGCGCCAGTCATATGTCTCCAGCCAGTGCGACTGGAGCGTTTTCAGCGCCGGCGTCGACATGCCGTATTCCCATCCGGTCTCATTGGCCGGCGCGGGAAACCAGCGATAGGCCGCCACGCGTTCGCGGATCCGGTCAAGCACGGCGTCCGGAATGTCTATCGAGAAAGATCTTACCTCGGCCATCAAATCGCTCCCGTAAACTGATGCCTGACGACACAAGAAGGCGCGGGCGCAAGCGCCGTCAAGCGTGCCGCGCGGGCAATCCTGCCGGCGGCATTTCTAGCGTGGCAGGCGAAGTTGTTTGCATGTCGCCCACATGGCCTTTATGTTGCAGTGCAATAGT
>CAYXQV010000196.1:2314-4965 GCA_964467505.1 uncultured Hyphomonadaceae bacterium
CGTGCCGAGATCGAATGGGCAAGCCCCTGGTGCAACCTCGTTCATTTCAGGCGCGAGCGCGAGGCCATGGCAAGGGCGCGCGGCCAGGGCGCAGAGCCCCAGCCGACCCTCATGATCGTCGCGCCGCTTTCGGGCCATTATGCGACCTTGCTGCGCGGCACGGTCGAAGCCTTCCTGCCGACCCACGAGGTCTATGTCACGGACTGGTCAGATGCTCGCATGGCGCCGGTCTGGCTCGGGCGTTTCGACCTTGATGATTATATCGACACGATCCGCAACATGCTGACCCATCTTGGCCCGGCCACGAATGTGCTCGCGGTCTGCCAGCCCGGCCCACCGGTTCTGGCGGCGGTCTCGATGATGGCCGAGGACAATGATCCTGCCCGGCCGCTGACCATGACATTCATGGGTTCGCCCATCGATGCCCGCCGCTCTCCGACCGTGCCGAACCTGCTGGCAGAGGAGCGCAGCTTCTCCTGGTTTGAGGAAAACATGATCTATTCGGTGCCCGCGCCCTGGCCGGGAACCTTCCGCCGCGTCTATCCTGGCTTTGTGCAATTGTCGTCATTCATGAACATGAACTGGGAGCGCCATGTCGACGCCCAGTGGCGTTTCTTCAATCACCTTGTGGACGGCGACGGCGACAATATCGGCAAGCATCGCGAATTCTATGACGAGTATCTTTCGGTCCTCGACCTGACCGAGGAATTCTACCTGCAGACCATCGAGCGCATTTTCCAGGAGCACCATCTGGCGCGCGGCATATTCCGTCATCATGGGCGTCTGGTTCGCCCGTCAGCGGTGGAAGACGTGGCCCTGATGACCGTCGAGGGCGAGAAGGACGACATTTCCGGCATTGGCCAGACGCAGGCCGCCCACGACCTGTGCGTGAACATTCCCGAGGACATGCAAATCGACTATGTCCAGCCCGACGTGGGACATTATGGCGTGTTCAACGGGTCGCGTTTCCGCACCGAAATCGTCCCCAGGGTCAATGAGTTCATCAACCGTTTCGGGCGCACGCGCAATGCCGACACCCGCCAGAGCCACCTGCGCCAGGTGGTCTGAGCGCGCGGCCCGGCCTATCCTGCGGCCTCGGCGGCAAGAATTGCAGCCAGGCCCTCGCGATAAGTCGGAAAGGCCGGCCGCCAGCCAAGTTGCGCCTTGGTGCGTGCGTTCGATATGCGCTTGCACTCGGCATAGAAACTGCGCGCCATGGGCGAAAGTCCTGCAGCATCGAAGGCCACTTGCGGTGGCGGGGCGAGGCCCAGCAGCTGCGCGCCATGGGTGATGACATCCTGGGGCGGGGCCGGTTCATCATCGCACAGATGATAGACACCTGCGGGGATATCGCGGCGCAGAAGTGCCTCAAGCCCGGCTGCGATGTCATCGACATGAACCCGCGAAAACACCTGGTCGGGCTTGACAATGGCCCGCGCCGTGCCCGCCCGAAGCCGGTCGAAGGCGGAGCGGCCCGGCCCGTAAATGCCGGGCAGACGGACACTGGCGAGGCGACCGGCGGCGCTGTTCCATTGCTGCTCGGCCTGCCATCGGCGAGCGCCGCGCGGATTGTCCGGGGACGGCTTGCTCCATTCAAACGCCCAGTTGCCGCCAAGATCGCCATAGACGCCGGTCGTTGACAGATAGATCACCGCCGCGTCGCGCGCCCTGTCTCCAAAGGCGAGCGCGACCGGGCAGCCAGCCTCGCCCGGCGGTACCGAGACGAGCCAGACAGCATCCCCCGGCACTGACACGGCCCCGCCTGGCCAGACATCGGCGGCGATGCCTTCGCTGCGAAGCGCCTGCGCCTTTTCGGCGCTGCGGACACTGCCGCCAACCTGCCAGCCCGCCGCGGCCAGGCGCCGCGCGAGGCGAAGCGCACTGTAGCCAAGCCCGAAACAGTAGAGACTGCCTCGCATATCTGTCATTTGCCTGGCTCCAATGGCATGGATAGATAACTTCCAAGCCTGCACGGAGCCATTCCCCCATGTCCAGCCTTGTCGCCGCCGCAGCCGCGCTTTCGCTCCTGCAATCTGCACCGATGACCGATGCCGGGCGCGAGATTGCAGCGCAGGAAGCGCGCCAGCTTGACACCTGCAGGGCCCTGATCGAAACGGCGCCGGACGAGGCCTATGAGATGGGGCTTGCCTGGCTTGGCAAGGGCAACCGTCCGCCGGCGCGCCACTGCACAGCGCTTGCGCTCATTGCGCTCGAGCATCATGAGGAAGGCGCTGCGCGGCTTGAGGAACTGGCAAACGCCAGCGATGCTGGGGGGGTTGAGGCGCGCGCGCTATACCTGGCCCAGGCTGGCAATGCCTGGCTGGCCGCCGGCTTTCCGGAAGCTGCGCTCACCACGCTGGAAAATGCCAACCGGATCAGCCCGGGCGATGCCGACCTGATGACTGATCTTGCGTCCGCACAGCTTGCACTTGGCCAGTGGCGCGAGGCCTCAGGCACGCTCGGACAGGCCCTCGAAATTATCCCTGGCCACTCCGAGGCCCTTGGGCTGCGTGCGCGCGCCCTGAGGGAGCTTGGCCTGTTTGATGCCGCGCTCGCCGATGTCAATGCCGCCCGGATTGCAGCGCCAGACAATATCGACCTTCTCGTCCTGCGCGGCGAAATCCGCGAAGCAAAAAGGCTGTCGCGTTAGC
>CAYXQV010000197.1:0-4954 GCA_964467505.1 uncultured Hyphomonadaceae bacterium
CATCGACAGCGTGCCCTTGCGGATCAGTGCGCGCAGCTCTGCCTCGTCGGGCTCATTGCCTTCCAGATAGGCTTCCATGGCCGTCTCATCCTGCTCGACGGCAAGCTCGATCAGTTCGTTGCGCATCGTCTCGGCCTGCTCTTTCAGGCTGTCGCGCACGTCGCGCAGGAACCAGGACGCGCCGAGGTCTTCACCTTCCCACACCCATTCCTTCATGGTAACGAGATCGATGATACCCTCAAGCTCGGTTTCCGCGCCAATCGGCATCTGGATCGGCGCCGGGATTGCGCCGGTGCGGTCCTTGATCATCTTCACGCAGTTGAAGAAGTCCGCGCCGGTCTTGTCCATCTTGTTGACGAAGACGATCCGCGGAACCTTGTAGCGATCGGCCTGGCGCCACACCGTTTCGGTCTGCGGCTCGACCCCGGCATTGGCGTCAAGCACCGCGACCGCGCCATCGAGAACTGCAAGCGAGCGCTCGACCTCGATCGTGAAATCGACATGCCCGGGCGTATCAATGATGTTCAGCCGGTATTTCGGAGACAGCGCTGTTGTCCCGTCTTCGGTGCGCTCCCAGAAGGTCGTCGTGGCAGCCGACGTGATCGTGATGCCCCGCTCCTGCTCCTGTTCCATCCAGTCCATCGTCGCCGCGCCATCGTGGACTTCGCCGATCTTGTGCGACTTGCCGGTATAGAACAGGATGCGCTCTGATGTGGTGGTCTTTCCAGCATCAATGTGCGCCATGATGCCGAAATTTCGATAGCGTTCGAGCGGGTATTCGCGGGCCATTTTGGCGGTCCTTCGTTTTCGCGCACCTTCATGGCGAGGTCGCGCTGCCTGAAATATGTTGCTGTTGCACCCGCGCGTATCACCGCGCAGCGATATGCGCCAGTGTGATCATCCTACCAGCGATAATGGGAGAAAGCGCGGTTGGCCTCGGCCATCTTGTGAGTGTCTTCGCGCTTCTTGACAGCATTGCCACGCCCCTGGCTGGCATCCATCAGTTCGCCGGCAAGACGTTCACGCATCGTGTTCTCGTTGCGCGCGCGCGCTGCAGCTGCCAGCCAGCGAATGGCCAGTGCCTGGCGGCGCTCGGGGCGCACCTCCACCGGCACCTGGTATGTCGCCCCGCCCACACGGCGCGAGCGAACCTCCACTGCAGGTGAAATGGCTTCAAGCGCTTCGCGGAAAACCTCCACGGGATCCTTCTTTGCGCGTCCCTCAACGATGTCGAGCGCGCCATAGACAATGCGCTCAGCCGTCGATTTCTTGCCGTCAACCATGATCTGGTTCATGAATTTTGACAGGATGACGTCCTTGTATTTCGGATCGGGGAGAATTTCTCGCTTCTCTGCGCGGTGACGACGGGACATGTGGATTCAGCCTTATTTCGGTTTCTTGACGCCGTAATGCGAGCGCCGCTGCTTGCGGTCCTTGACCCCTTGGGTGTCAAGCACGCCGCGAAGAATGTGGTAGCGCACACCCGGCAGGTCTTTCACACGCCCACCACGAATAAGCACGACCGAATGTTCCTGCAGATTGTGCCCCTCGCCCGGAATGTAACACAGGGACTCAAAGCCAGAGGTGAGACGCACCTTTGCCACCTTGCGCAGGGCCGAGTTCGGTTTCTTCGGGGTTGTCGTGTAGACGCGGGTGCACACGCCCCGACGCTGCGGACAGGCCTTCAGGGCCGGCGTCTTCGTGCGCACCGGCTTGGGGCTGCGCGGATTTCGGATGAGTTGCTGTATCGTTGGCATGCGGGCCGCTTCTGTCTTCTTCTGCACTCTGGCCCGTCGGGCCGGCTCAAAACAAATCGCCCGAGGGAACCGCATTTCGCGATCCCCGGACGGTCGGAAATCAGGATATCGCCGGAAAACCGGCCTGGCTGAACGCTCCACCTGCGTGCAGGACGGACAACCAATCAAGCCTGCGTCATAATCCCGGCGCGCCATGGCGTCAACAGCGCAGTTGCAAGCCGGCGATTGCGGCGCTGGCAGTCGTGTTTGCGCGCCGGATGAGCGGACGGGTCAACATCCGCGTATCCTGGTACAAGGGCTGCAGGCCCGTGCTGCGGACTGGTCACGAGCCGGGCGCGGCGCTACCGCCCCACCCGGCCCTGCGATGGCCTATTCGGCAGCGGTATCGGGGGCTGGCAACGCCTCGCGCTCACGCGCCTCCTCGGCCTTCGCCATTGCAGCGGCCCGCCGCGCCTTGATTCTGGCATCGCGGTCAGCCGCCACGCGGCGATAACCACGCAGCGTGCCGCCTGTGCCAGCCGGGATCAGGCGCCCGACAATCACATTCTCCTTGAGCCCTTCGAGCGTATCGACCTTGCCCTGCAAGGCCGCCTCGGTCAGGACCCTTGTTGTCTCCTGGAAGGATGCGGCCGAGATGAAGCTGCGCGTCTGCAGGGAGGCCTTGGTGATGCCGAGCAGGACCGGGTGTCCCGTCGCCTCACGCTGATCCTTCTTGCGCGACTTGCGCACCAGGGCGTTGGCTTCCTGCAACTCGATCAGGTCGACCTGCTCACCCCTCAGAAGGCCAGTGTCTCCCGCGTCGGTAATCTCGACCTTCTGCAGCATCTGGCGCACAATGACCTCGATATGCTTGTCATTGATCGGCACGCCCTGAAGCCGGTAGACTTTCTGGACTTCGTCAATCACGTAATTGGCAAGCACCTCGATGCCCAGCGTGGAAAGAATATCCTGCGGCGCGGGATTGCCGTCCATCAGATATTCGCCGCGCTTGATATAGTCGCCATCCTGGACCGCCATGTGCTTGCCCTTGGGCACGAGGTAATCGACGGGCTCTGCGCCTTCCTCTTCCGGCTGTATCGAGATCTTGCGCTTGTTCTTGTAGTCGCGGCCGAACACGACCTTGCCGTCGATATCGGCAATGATCGCATGGTCCTTTGGCCGGCGGGCCTCGAACAGCTCCGCCACGCGCGGCAGACCCCCGGTGATATCGCGTGTCTTGGCACCGCCGGTCGCCACACGCGCCAGCGTGTCACCCGGCTTGACCGCTTCGCCATCGTCAAGCGAGAGGATCCCACCGACCGGGAGGAGGTAGCGCGCTTCCGAGCCATTGGGCAGGGTCACCGGTTCGCCCGCCTCATCGACGACCAGCACGGCCGGCTTGAGATCAGCCGACTTGGCAGCCGAACGCCAGTCCACCATCACCCGCGACGCGATGCCGGTCGCTTCATCGGTCTCCTCACGCGAGGTGACGCCATCGACAACATCGATGAGACGCGCCGTGCCACCAACCTCCGAGACCATTGGCTGGGCAAACGGATCCCAGTCTGCCAGCCTGTCACCAGCCGATACGCGGTCGCCGGCCTTCGCGTGCAACCTTGTGCCATAGGCCGGCTTGAAGGACTGGCGCGTGCGGCCGTCGGCATCATTGATCTTCACTTCCATGGAGCGACCGATCACCACGAGGGTGCCATCCTCACGTGTCACCGTGGCGCCATTCTCGAAGAACAGCTCGCCCTCATAAGTGACATCGATGGAAGACTGGTCGGCCACGGTGGCTGCCCCGCCAATATGGAAGGTGCGCATGGTCAGCTGCGTGCCTGGCTCACCGATCGACTGCGCGGCGATGACGCCCACAGCCTCGCCGCGGTTGACGATTGTGCCGCGGGCAAGATCGCGGCCATAGCAGGCCACGCAGACACCAATGCTGGTCTCACAGGTCAGCGGGGAGCGCGCCTTGATCTCGTCGACACCGGCAGCTTCGATGGCCTTGGCGATCGTCTCGTCGACATAAGTGCCGCTGGGATAGATGACCTCCCCGGTGGACGGGCGCCGGGCATCCTCAGCCAGGGTTCGGCCCAGCAGGCGCTCTGAAATCGGCACGACGATGTCGGCGCCATCCATGACGGCGTTGATAAGGATGCCCTTGTCGGTTCCGCAATCGTCTTCCACAACGATGCAGTCCTGCGCGACATCCACGAGGCGACGGGTCAGATAACCGGAATTGGCGGTCTTCAGCGCGGTGTCGGCAAGCCCCTTGCGCGCACCATGCGTGGAGTTGAAGTATTCAAGGACGGTCAGGCCCTCCTTGAAGTTCGACACGATCGGCGTCTCGATGATCTCGCCGGACGGTTTGGCCATCAGGCCGCGCATACCCGCAAGCTGCTTCATCTGGTTCTTCGAGCCGCGCGCGCCTGAATGGGCCATCATGAAGACCGAGTTGGTCTCCCTCTGACGGCCCGTTTCAGGATCGATCTCGGCGGCGCCGGCCGCATCCATCATCGCGTCTGCAACCTTGTCGGTGCAGGTCGACCAGGCATCCACGACCTTGTTGTACTTCTCGCCCCGCGTGATCAGGCCGTCGGCATACTGGCGCTCATATTCGCCGACGAGATTGCGTGTTTCCTGGACCAGCTTCGCCTTGGCTTCCGGGATCTTCATGTCATCCTTGCCAAAGGAAATACCGGCCCGGGCCGCCTCGCGGAAGCCCAGCGCCATGAGCTGGTCACAGAAGACCACGGTCGCCTTCTGCCCGCAATTGCGGTAAACTTCGTCAATCAGCTTGCCGACATTCTTCTTTGTCATCAGCTCGTTGACGATATCGACGCTCACACCCGCCTGTTTCGGCAGCAGCGAGGCAATCATGTAGCGCCCGGGCGTGGTGTCGATCACACGTGCCAGCGCCTTGCCTTCACTGTCCACGGTGTCGATCCGCGCCTTGATCTTGGCGTGAAGGGATACCGCGCGGGCCTGCAGCGCATGTTCGATCTCGGCATAATCGGAATAGATCCCGCAGACCGGCGCACCGTTTTCGTCCTCTTTATATTCACCCGGCTCACCATCCTTGTCGAGCGACAGGTAATACAGTCCGAGCACGATATCCTGCGAGGGCACGATGATCGGCTTGCCATTGGCCGGCGACAGGATGTTGTTCGTCGACATCATGAGAACGCGCGCTTCGAGCTGCGCCTCAAGCGACA
>CAYXQV010000198.1:0-4942 GCA_964467505.1 uncultured Hyphomonadaceae bacterium
ACGCCCGTCGCAAACACGATCAGCGTCAGCAGCAGGAGCACTTTCGGCGTGTCGTAGAAGAAGAAGGCCAACGCCTCGCCGAGGTGGCTGTCGCGGACAACCGGCAGCAATCCGACGACCCATTCAGAGAAGGGTATAAGCTGCGAATAGGCGGCCCACCAGGCGACGAGGGCCGCGCCAAGTCCGCCAAGCCAGAGGGCTGTGCGTTGGCGGGCGGCACCGGACTGCAACGTTTCGGTGTTCAGGCTCATGCGGCTTTCCTTTCGGGACAAGGCAATTCTGCGTCAGCTGCGGCGAGCACGCTGTCGATCAGGGTTTTGAGATGGGGCGGAAGGTCAGGATTGAGCCGGAAGCGCACCCATTGGGCATCGCGGCGATCAATGAGCAGCCCAGCGGCCTTCAGAACGCCCATATGGCGCGACATGCGAGATTGCGTTGCGCCAAGCCGGTCCATCAGTTCGCAAACGCAGTGCTCCCCGCCATCGGCAAGGATGCGCAGCGCGTTGAGACGGGTCGGTTCAGCCAGGGCGGATAGAAGCGTGATCATAATTTGCCTTCATGCATATGCGCATAAACGCATTTAACGAATATCTGTGAATTGCGCAAGCCGGATGGCCTGCGGCAGGGCGCCTCAGCGCAAGCAGATTAAAATGTTTTGTCTCTGTTCCGTTTCGACGCGATTTTGCAGGTCAAAGTTCCCCGCACATCATGAAAGGCCGCATTCAACGACACGGGCGTTGGCACGCTTGCGAACAAGGCCTCAACCTGCAACGTCGTGGGCTTTGTGAGCCCTGCCGTGTGAGCCCCGCTGTGGAGCCCCGGTCGAAATTCAGGAAATGGTCGGAACGGCAGGATTCGAACCTGCGACCCCCGGTCCCCCAGACCGGTGCGCTAACCGGGCTGCGCCACGTTCCGACCGAAGTTGCGCTTATAATCGCGTTGCACCGGTGAACGCAAACCTTTCGGACGTCTTTTTCAGAAGCGCAGGCCCAAAAAGGCAGCATTGCCGGGGAGGCGGGCGGTTTTCGCGGCTTCAGGCCGCCTTACGCTCGAGCGCGGCGTCAAGGCGGGCCTTGATATCTGTCATTTCGGCGAGAACACTGCGTAAGCGCTCAGGCGTGCCCGCAGCCCCGACAGCGAGCGGCCTGTCCGACGAGATTTCCGCATCAAACGCCTCGCGGACCCTGTCCTGCATCGCGTGGACGTCCAGACCGCAGGTGTCGTCCACTTCGGCGCAAAGCCGCGCATGGCCATTCAATACCGCGTCAACGCCCTGCTCGTTCAGCAGGCTCTTTGCACCCTTGAGCGTCATGCCGCGCCTGTGGACAAGTGTCTGGATCGCGCGCAGCCCGTCAAGGTCCTCCGGCCTGAAAAGACGCCGCCCATCCTGCCGCTTGACTGGCCTGACCTGGCGGGGAAACTTCGTTTCCCAATAGCGCAGCACATGGGTGGGAAGCCCGAGTTCCTTCGCCGCCTCGCCAATGGAGCGATAGGCTTCGGCACTTTTTTCGATCTTCCGGACAGCCGTCATGGCGCGCCCCTTTCGCTGCTATTCTTCCTCGCCATCAACGGCGTCCTTGAGCAGAGGGGATGGCCGGAAGCTGACAACCCGGCGCGCCGAAATCCTGGCCTGCCGGCCGGTTTTCGGATTACGGCCCTGGCGGGCATTCTTCTCACGCACGACGAAATTGCCGAAACGCGAGAGCTTCACGACACCTTCGGTTTCAAGCGCATCCCCGATCATGTCGAGTGCATCATCCAGAAGGTCGCTGGATTCCTGTCGGGTACAGCCAACCTCGCGCACGATGGCGTCGGTAACTTCGGCCCGGGTGATGGTCCTGGATGACAAAGCACGTTCTCCACTCTTGGGTTAAGGGATACGCCTGATATATTAACGAAAACTTTTACATTCGGAAAAGGCTTGCGCCCCAGGAAAATCCCCCGCCCATCGCTTCGGACAGGATCAGGTGCCCGGGACGGATGCGGCCATCGCCGATTGCCGTATCAAGCGCCAGCGGGATCGAGGCCGCAGACGTGTTGCCATGCCGGGCCACTGTGGACACAACCCGGTCCTCCCGGATCGAGAGCTTTCTTGCCACGCCGTCAAGAATGCGCTGGTTCGCCTGGTGGGGAACGAACCAGTCGATGTCATCAGCGTCCATATCGTTTTCGGCAAGGATCGCGTTCACGGCGCCGGAAATGTTAGCCACCGCATGCTTGAACACCTTGTTGCCATGCATGCGCACATGCCCGACCGTGCCGGTGGAGGAAACCCCGCCATCGACATAGAGGAGGTCGGATTTTGTCCCGTCAGTGCGGATATGGTGGCCAATCAGTCCGGCGAGCCTGTCATGCGGCCCGGTTTCGGCCTGCAGCACGGCGGCGCCTGCACCATCACCGAACAGCACACAGGTCGTGCGGTCGGACCAGTCGATGATGCGCGAGAAGGTCTCTGCACCAATCACCAGTGCCGTGCGGAACAATCCCTGTCGCAAGAGGCCATCGGCGGTCGCCATCGCAAACAGGAAACCCGAACACACGGCCTGGACATCAAATGCCGCGCCCTCGCCGGTTCCGAGCTTGGCCTGCACCGCGGTTGCGGTCGCCGGAAAGGTCTGGTCCGGCGTGGTCGTCGCCAGCACGATGAGATCGACCTGCCCGGCAGCGATCCCGGCCTGATCAAGCGCGCGCCGGGCCGCCTGCACGGCAAGATCGGAGGTCAGTTCGCCCTGCGCTGCGATATGGCGTTCGGAGATGCCCGTGCGTTCCAGGATCCAGTCGTCGCTGGTCTCGACCATGGCGGCGAGGTCCTGATTGGTCAGGGTGCGCTCGGGAAGATAACCGCCAACCCCGCGTATGAATGTGCGAACCGTGCTCATGCGGCTGTCTCCGAGGTGGCCGGGCCGCGGCGAATGCGCGCCAGGCTCGCGGCCACTTCATGCCGGTAATCGCTCAGCGCAAGGTCAGCTGCCAGGCCGATCGCCGTGGCAAACCCTTTTGCATCGGTCCCGCCATGGCTCTTGACCGACACTCCGTTGAGACCGAGCAGCACGCCGCCATTCACATTGCTGGGGTCCATCCGCTCGCGCAGGCGCTGCAGGCCGCCGCTCGCAATCACGGCGCCAGCCTTGGCCAGGGGTGAAGAGGTCAGTGCCTCGCGCACGAAATCGGCGACGAGCCGGGCGGTCCCCTCCGCCGTCTTGAGTGCAATATTCCCGGAAAATCCGTCAGTCACGACAACATCCACCGTGCCTTCTGAAATGTCATTTCCCTCGACAAAGCCCGCATAGTTGAGGTCAAGCCCGCTCGACTTGATCAACTCGGCCGCCCGGCGAACTTCCTCATGGCCCTTCATTTCTTCCGAACCAACATTGAGGATGCCGATGGAGGGGCGCTGCACACCGCGAATGGCGCGCGCATAGGCCTCGCCCATGATCGCATAAGTGAGCAGCTGGTGGCCATCAGCTTCGAGATTGGCACCGACATCGAGCACCACGACGCGTCCGCGCAGTGTCGGCCACAGCGCCGTCATGGCCGGGCGGTGCACCCCTTCGAGCTTGCGCAGCACCATCATCGAAATCGCCATCAGCGCGCCGGTATTGCCCGCCGAAATGGACGATCTCGCTTCGCCATCCTTGACCGACTGAACCGCACGGAACATCGAGGACTCGCGCTTGCGCAGGGCCTGGGACGGCTTGTCATCCATCCCGACCCTGATGGCCGTGTGGCGAAGCTCACAACGCGCGGCAAGCGCGGGATGAAGGTCAAGTATGGCCCGGATCGCACCCTCGTCGCCATGCAGCAGGAAGCTGATATCGCGTCGCGTCGCGGCAAACGCCGCAAGCCCCTCGACGATCACGTCCGGGGCCGCGTCGCCGCCCATGGCGTCCACGGAAAGCACCAAACTGTCAGACATCCAGGTTCGCTCCGCTCGCCGCAGCTCTCGCACATCGTGTCTAGAGCCCCGCGCTGGCAAACGCAACGCCGCTCAGCCGGCATGAAGCGGGTTCGCCGCGTCGGGCCAGCTGACACGCCCATCAAGAAGTCGTGCGCGATCAAGCCCGGCAAGCTGCGCATCGCATGCGCGCACATAGGCTGTCAGCCCTGCCATCTGCACGGCGCCATCCACATTTCGCGTCAGCGCGTCTTCCAGCGCGCCATCGCCATCACTTTCGAGCCCGTCATCGAGCGCGCGCGCCAGCCCATAGAATTCCTCTCCGAGCTTGCGCATGCGCCGGGCAATGGAGTGATCGCCCACACCTTCCTCGCGAAGGGCATAGTCGAACCGGTCAAACAGGATCTCGCCCATCCGTTCGGCCAGGCTGAACCCTTCCCCGCCGGCCTTGCGAAGATGGCGGATCACAAGCGAGCCATGCAGCGCCACCATCGAGAAGCGGCCCTCCAGAGTGTCTTGCGCAAACCCGCTTTCATAAAGGCCCGGTCGGCGCGCAGCGGACATGACGCCTGCGGCAAGCGCCTGCGCCCTGGACCCGAGCTTGTCCCTGCCTTTGAAGATACTGCCCAAGAGAGATGTCACGCCCTGCCTCCCGTCACTTGTCAAAACCCGCCGGCTCAAGCTACCTGTTGGCCAACAAACAGGAGATGTTTCATGGCGCGACGCGCGATACTGGCCGGAGCGGTTCTTGCTGCCGTGACAACGGGCTGCGTAAAACCGATCCAGTCTTACCATGGATATATCGCAGATGAAGCCCAGCCCAAGGATATGGAGCCGGGCGTCGATACGCGTTCGAGCGTGCTGGCGCGGCTCGGCTCACCCTCGACCAAGAGCATTTT
This sequence comes from uncultured Hyphomonadaceae bacterium, assembly GCA_964467505.1. Classification (GTDB taxonomy): domain Bacteria; phylum Pseudomonadota; class Alphaproteobacteria; order Caulobacterales; family Hyphomonadaceae; genus UBA5336. The sequence continues at coordinate 4,795 of CAYXQV010000198.1, forward strand.
CGACGAGAACACCTGGTTCTACGTCACAAGCCAGCATGAACGCCTGGCGTTCCAGCGCGGCGGGGTTGCCGAACGCACGATTGTCGCGGTGCGTTTCGGCGAGGATGACAAGGTCGAGGACATACTGACCTACGATGTCGATGACGGC
>CAYXQV010000199.1:0-4941 GCA_964467505.1 uncultured Hyphomonadaceae bacterium
GGCATTCTCGCCTCACTGAACGCCCGTTTCGACGGCGAGGTCTCGCGCGCGTCCACCACCGATGACGGATCGAAATGGGTGGTGGTCAACACCGAAGCCGACAAGGTGGCGACATACCACCTCTGGGACCGGCAGGCCGACAGCTTCACCGAGCTCTTCTCGGTGCGCCCGGAGCTCGAGGACAAGGTGCTCGCCAGCATGACGCCCGTGATGATCGAATCCCGCGACGGGCTGACCCTCGTGTCTTATCTCACCTTGCCGCCGGGCACCGACAGCGATGGCGACGGTCGACCGGAAGAGCCCCTGCCGCTCGTCCTCAACGTCCATGGCGGCCCGTGGGCGCGCGACATTTATGGCTACCGCTCCGAGCCGCAATGGCTCGCCAATCGCGGCTATGCCGTCCTGCAGGTGAACTTCCGCGGCTCCACGGGTTTCGGCAAGTCCTTCGTCAATGCCGGCGACCTGGAATGGGGCCTGAAAATGCATGACGACCTGATCGATGCGGTGGACTGGGCCGTTGCCGAGGGCGTCACGAGCGATGACAGCGTCGCTATCATGGGCGGCTCCTATGGCGGCTATGCCACGCTGGCCGGGCTCACCTTCACGCCGGACGAATTCGCCTGCGGTGTCGACATTGTCGGCCCATCCAACCTGATCACCCTGCTCGATTCCATCCCGCCCTACTGGGAGAGCTTCCGCCGGGTGCTGGAGAAACGCGTCGGCGACCCGAACACCGAGGCGGGCCGCGCCATCCTTGAAGCCGCCTCGCCGCTCAACAGTGTCGACAATATCTCCTCGCCATTGCTGATCGGCCAGGGCGCCAATGACCCCCGGGTCAAACAGGCGGAGTCTGACCAGATTGTCACCGCCATGCAGGAGAAAGCCATCCCGGTGACCTATGTGCTGTTCCCTGATGAGGGTCACGGCTTTGCCCGCCCCGAGAACCGGCTCGCCTTCTATGGTGTGGCAGAAGGCTTCCTCGCAGCCTGCCTTGGTGGCCGGGCCGAGCCAATCGGAGATGACTTTGAGGGCTCGAGCCTGACCGTGCCGGCGGGCGCGTCCTATGTCGAGGGCCTTGCCGAAGCGCTGGAGGGCTTCACGCCAGAACAGAGGGGCTAAACATCCGTTGGGTGCCAATGTCTCCTGCCGGGATACCCCTGCCAGCCACCTGCCACCAGCCAAGGCAACTTGGTCCAGGGACCTCCCACAGAGCAATTGGGCTCCGACACACCGCTCCTCGTCCACACTTCCCACACTCTCTACAAAGCCGCCCGACTGTAGAAGCTTTAGGCATTGGAGACGTGCTGTCCGCTGAACTCAAAATGCGCCGAAAAGGCTGGCGGCGACAAGGACGACCACAAGCGCGAGCAAGGGCCCGAGGCATGCGACCATGAAGATGTCGCCGTAGCTCTGGCGGTGGGTGAGCCCGCATGGAAGCGGCAGGGGTTGGAAGACGCTGCCGGTTGGTAATCAGCAAAAAGCCGATCGCGATGCTCAGTGCGATGATGATGGCCCAAATCCCGCGCACCGCTTCCATGCGGGTCTCCCCATAGGCGGGGTCGGCGAGATACGCGGTATCGAGACGCGGGAATATCTCGACCGCGAAGGCATAGTTTGCAGCAATGATGATGAGGATCGGAGCCAGCGCCGGCCAGAACCCCGGCCGCGCAGGTGCACCAACCGTAGCTGGACGCGCCATTTCCGCCAGATCGAAGCCCTCGCCCTGGGCCAGGGTGCGCGGATCATTGCCCAGTTCGAGGTTGGCCAAGTCCTCGCCATAGCCATCCCCCTGTCTGTTCGCCCGGTTTGCCCTGAGCGTCAGCCAGCTGAGCCCGAAGGATGCCATGATGATCGCGGCTATGAGGCCAAGGCCCGGCGCGGCGAGGGATGTGGTCCCGAAATAGGGCATGGGTATCGCGTTCTGGATCGCGAGCGTGCCTGGCAAGGCCTCAGCCGCGCCGGTCTCGTCCATCAGTCGCCCGAAGATCGCGCCAAGCAGGAACAGCGGGAAATAGTCGATGATGAAAGCACCCGTCGCCGGCATGAAGACCTGGGTGTAGGTTGCAAGGACAGGAGCTGCTGCAAAGACTGCCGCCAGCAAAGCGCAACCAACTGACAGAGCAATCACGTTCCCGCCACGATAGGCGAGCCAGATCAGCAATCCCAATGACAAAAGCGCACCGACCAACCCAATTATGCGTCGAGTTTGCCACGGTCACAATTCGGCGCAACATAAATGGTGGATGCTGCTGGTCAGATGTTGTGTCCAGCAGTGGCTTATCACCAATTTGTCTCTGACCGATTTCATCGGACACATTCGCCTGCTTTACGAAACTGTCCACTTCCGGCGATGAATTGTCGGATACTGTTCGGCGGACAGCGGCTGCTAGGGGCGCATTTTGAGACATAAGATTTCCGGCCTGGCAGATGCATTGAGGCGTGATTGAATGGCAACTGAAGGCGGAATTGATGCCATTCGATGCAGTGAGCGGGACGTGGATCCCTTGGAACAGGGGCAAGCGGGTTGGCCAGAAGGCACCGTTGAAACCTCAGGAAGTCTGGGCCATTCGGGTTCGCCTCGAGATTGCCTGAAAGCGCCGCGATCTTGCACGCTTCAATTTGGCAATCAACAGCAAGCTGCGAGGCCATCGCGGCTTGGTGCGTGGCGAAAGATCTTCGGCCCCACGACTGGCTGTTCCCGAGCCGGAAGGATCTGAACCGGCATCTTTCGACGCGCCAATATGCGCGTCTTGTCGAGGACTGGATCGCATCGATCGGGCTACCGCGGTCGTCCCATGCGACCCATTCCATGCGCCGCACCAAGGCGACCCTGATCTATCGCAAGACTGGCAATCTGCGTGCGGTCCAGCTTCTGCTCGGTCACACGAAGATCGATAGCACCGTCCGGTATCTCGTTGTTGAAGTCGAGGATGCGCTGACGCTCGCCGAGAGCATCGAGCTTTGAACGAAGCCGGGCAGTCCTTTATGAAGTTAAGCGTTTACATTGTGATTGGTGCGAAGCAGCCATAAGGATTTGGGGCTGATGAGAGCGTTAAGGGCCCTGACTGATCGACGATGGTTCGTGATCTGAGCGATCGAGCGAGCGCGTGGGTTGACTGCTGCGGATTGAGGCGCGAAAGCCTCTCGGAAAATCCGCCAGGGATTGCTTGGCCTGTACAGATCACCAGTGCGGGGCTCGGCACAAGGCTGGCCAATGCGGTCCGGAGCCAGAGCTTCTCGTCGATCCCCAAACGGGCCACAACCTGTTGGTGGTGGACAGCCGGCTGAACACGAAGGTGCAGGCCGTGGTGCCGCGCTCCAGGACCGGGCGCGCGGCAGCGTTCCGGGGCTGATCATGGGGGACAGGATGGGAGGGGTGGCGGTCATCAGCGAGAACGATCTTGTGGGCTCAACGCCTCGCATTGATCGCCTGACCTGTCGCCAACCCTCAGTGCCCTTCCAGCTTGCCAAACTCGCTGTCCAGCAGAGAACGGACCTTTTTGGCCGCGCCGCGCAGGGCTGCATCCACATTTGCGTCACTGTGAGTGACGGTCTGCGGCTGCATCCCTTCTGGACGCGCCTCGACGGTGCAGCGGATGTCGTCATTTCCGCCCTTCGCACCGTTCACATCTGCAAGGTGCACCTCGATCCTCGAAAGGCGTTCTGTCAGATGCCCCAGCGCCGACGTGACGATTGTTTCGGCCACCTCAGCAAGTCTGTCGTCGCCTTGTATGTTGGCGTCAGTATTCAGCTGGAACTGCATAACTGTCCAATTCTCCATGATCACTCAGAAAACCGCTCAGAGTAGCGTGAGCCAAGGGACGGCTCCACAGATGATACCAGAGATGACCCGTGCGAAACAGACCGCGACTATCATTGTGTGCGTGGCGCTGATAACCGCGTATGGCTAAGTCGGCAGGTGGGCTGATCGCGATGCGCACCGCCTCTCTTACCTCGGCCTTGCCGCTGACCGTTTTCCTGCTGGTCGCCTGTATCGGGCTGGTCCGCGCGTTGCGTATCGACGCAGCCAGCCAGCAGCGCCCGCCACGTCGATGGCACTGCTCGACACGGAGGCAGAGGACTTTCACGGCCAGGTCGTGCGCACGGCGTAGCCGCCGGCGCGGAGTGAAACCGAAACTTGCCGTATGAAATTCGTCAATCTGGCCGCCGCACAATGGGGATGATGGTCCCGGCATCAACCCGCGTTTGGCGTCCAGCGATCCGACCCCGGGTGCAGCACCGCAGACCGCCCGCATTTCCGCCGCTCGCGCGCAATCAACTCATGGGCCTCCTCGCCTGAATCCGGGCCTTCATAAAGGCCAAGTTCGCGCATCAATGCGAAGAAACCCGGCGCAGGCAGCCCTCTGCGCGCCTTCGATATCACGAAACTGGCCAATTGCGGCTCGCCCCTGCGCGCCTGCTCACGCATCAGGTCTTCAAGCATCATCGCCGTCTGATGGATGGTGTGCGGCGGTTCAAGTTCCAGCCTTGCGGCGAGCTCGGCATAGGTGAGCGGCTTACCCGTTTGCGCCGCCTCCAGAAGACAGGTCTCAAGCCGCGCGCGCATCAGACCGGCCACGTCTCGAGCCGGTAGGCGCTGTCCCAGAACATCCATTCCAATTGCGCCGAACGGCGATAGGCCCGGTGCATCTGCTCAAGACTGCGCGGGGCGCATTCGCCAGCCAATTGGTCGATGGTGTTTCTGACCGCATCGACCGCATCGGAGAAGTCCTGGCCAGAATAGGTTTCGATCCAGGCGCGGTAGGGGTTATCAGCGCTCGCGCGGGCATGAATATCGTGGCCGACCTCCCGGTAGATCCAGAAACACGGCAGGAGCGCGGCGAGACCGACTTCGAAGGGTTCGCTGGCGCAAGAGGCCTGCAAGAAGCTGACATAATGATGACAGGTCGGACTTCGCTGAGCCGCCTCGAACGCGGATTG
>CAYXQV010000200.1:0-4929 GCA_964467505.1 uncultured Hyphomonadaceae bacterium
CGCCAGAACAGGGAGGCGGGGAAGGATCGCGGCAGGGATCACGACCTTTGACCCCGCCCGTTAGATCGTTTGTGGATAACAGCCGCCCAGCCCCAATATGCTGTTGCTACCCGCTGTATATGGTGTTTAATGGTGCAAAAAACACCACGAGCAGGACAGTGATGCCCAGACCCAAAACCGCGAGAAAAATCGCCCGCCTAAGCGTCAGCTTGGACGACAGGGATTATCAGGCTCTCCGCGAGCTTGCGAAGGCGCACGATGTTTCGACGGCATGGCTCATGCGCCGCGCTGTATCGGAATATCTTGCAGCCGCCCGTTCGGAGCAGGGCAATAACGCCCAAGGCAGGCGGGCGCTACCATGAAGAAGAGCGATCTTCCGTTCGGCAGCGAGTTTTCGCCCTCACAAATCAGTCTAGCCAGAGTCCTAGAATTGGCGCACCAGCATGGCGGCGACCGCCACGCTTTCGAGAAGGCGATAGAAGCCGAGTTCTTCACGGGCAGCAATGACCCCGCAGGAATGGCCGAAAACAATCGGCTGGCAATGGCCGCCTATGGGATCATCGAGCGCGAGGACGCGCAGCTGACAGATTTTGGTGAGGATCTGCTGGCGATCATGGGCGACGAGCCGAAACTCTATGACGCGCTTGCAAAGCATATCCTGCTGAATCTCAACGGCATGACGATGGTGCGCTGCATTCAGGACATGGTGGCATCTGGTGAAACGATCAATCTGACGACTCTGCGCGAAGGTATGGCCGAGCGGGGAGTCCATTTTCCGCGCGGCGGCAAGCATCCCAGCATGATGCGCCTTTGGCTGGCCAAGGCGGGGGTGATCGTCGGCAACCGTTGGCAGGTTGATCCGCACCGCATCGAGCAGGTGCTTGGCATCAATCCCGACGAGTTCGAGGTTCTGGCCAGCTTCACGCCAGAGCAGCGGGCGTTCGTCAGGGCATTGGCCAACGTGGGAAGCACCGACCCGCAGCCCGCCAACGAGATCGCGCGGCTTGCCAGCGCGACCTACGGAATCAAGTTTCCCGAAAAAAGCCTGCCCAAGCTGGTGCTGAACGCCCTTGTTGATGCTGGCTACATCACGGCAGACAAGACCACGACAGGCAGGGGCGCAAAGCCCTTTCAGGTAACGGCCACGCCGAAGCTGGTGGCCGATGTGGTCGAGCCGCTCTTGGAGCAGCTGAAAGGGCAGACCGACCCGAAGCTGTTGACCCTGCTGCGAACCCCGCTCGCCAGCATCTTGGAGGAAATGCAGGATACAGACCGCTATGTTGCTGGTCTTGCGCTTGAGGCGCTGGCGTTCAAGATCATGCGCCTGCTGGACATGACCTATGTGGCCACGCGGCTACGGGCGAACCAGACGGGCGGCGCCGAGGTCGATCTTGTTTTTGAAAGCGCCCGCCTCGTGTTTTCGCGCTGGCAAATCCAATGCAAGAACACTGCCCGCGTGTCTTTGGATGACGTGGCCAAAGAGGTCGGGTTAACCAGATTTTTAAAGAGCAACGTCATCGTCATCGTGACCACAGGTGACGTTGGCGGCGAGGCGCGGCGATACGCCAACAAGATCATGGCCGACGAAAACTTGGCCATCGTCATGCTGGACGGCAACGACCTGAGCGCCATTAGCGAAAGCCCGTCCGATATCGTGCGAGCCTTCCAGAGAGAGGCACAGCACGCAATGAACCTGAAAAAGCTCGATCTGTAGGGAGGACGGCACAATGACAAAAACAACCCGACTTAAGCCGTATCTCAGCACCGATCTTGGCCGCATCTATCATGCCGACAGCCTCGACGTGATGAAGCGCCAGAAAAAGGAATCCGTGAACCTGATCGTTACGAGTCCGCCTTTTGCCCTGACCCGCAAAAAGGACTACGGCAACGAACAGGAAGATGCCTACCTTGAGTGGTTCAAGGCGTTCGCCACGCAGTTTCACCGTATTCTTGAAGATGACGGCAGCTTGGTCATTGATCTTGGCGGGGCGTGGAAGCCAGGCTTGCCCGTTCGGAGCCTGTATCATTTCAAGCTGCTCATCATGCTTTGCGAGGAGTTCGGCTTTCATCTGGCGCAAGAGTTCTATTGGTGGAATCCGTCCAAGCTGCCCAGCCCTGCGGAGTGGGTGAATATCAGGCGCATTCGCGTCAAGGACTCGATCAACACCGTTTGGTGGCTCTCGAAAACGCCGTGGCCACGGGCGAGCAATCGCCGTGTCTTGCAGCCCTACAGCGACAGCATGAAAACCCTTCTGGACAAGGGCTATAAGACGGCGCTGCGACCGTCAGGCCACGATATCAGTGACAAGTTTGCCGTCGATAACGGGGCTTCGATTCCGCCCAACCTGCTGGCGATCCCGAACACGGAGAGCAACAGCAGCTATATGCGATACTGCAAGGAACAGGGCATCAAGGCACACCCTGCCCGCTTCCCCGCAGCCCTGCCCGAATACTTCATTCGGATGCTGACCGACCCGAACGATACCGTTCTCGATCCGTTTGGCGGTAGCTGCATCACGGGCGAGGTGGCCGAGCGTCTAGGCCGCAAGTGGATTTGTGCCGATATGGTCGAAAGCTACCTTGAGGGCGCACGAGGGCGTTTCGTTCGGCCAAGTGCGCCACCAGCACCCGCGCGGCAATCCAAGAAAACGGATGACGGCTATTACCGTGTTCCTCATCCCGGTCTTCTTTGGAACGGAGGCGACGAACGGGAATCTGCCCCCATACCAGAGGACGGCGGGCGCTCGCGGCCTGCCAAGGAGAGCGCAGACAGGGATGACGAACCCTTTGTGATTATCGCCGCGCAGTAGGCTGTGAAACAAAATAGGTGATTCTGTTTCACGCTGATGCCTTCAGCCCCGTGCCGACGAGCTGGCCGCGGGGCTGCTGTAGGGGTTCGAGACGCTGGAAAATTTGCACGATGAAACAGAACTGATCTATTCTGTTTCAGATGCAGAATCCGAACAGCCTCTATGACGACCAAGGACACCGCCTTTACCTCACCCCAGAGGAACGGGCGGCGTTCGTGGTCGAGGCGCGGAAGCTAGAGCCGCACCAGCGCACATTCTGCACCGTCCTGCACGATACGGGTTGCCGCATCAGCGAGGCGCTTTCCCTGCCCTATGGCCGTGTTGACCTACCTGCCCGCCGTGTCGTGCTGGAAACCCTCAAAAAGCGGCGCACAGGGGTCTTTCGGGGCGTTCCCATGCCAGATGACACCCTAGACCTGCTGGACGTTGTGCATGGGGTCAGGCTGGCAGGAAAGGGCAAGCACCACCCTGCCCCGTCAGATCGTCTCTGGACGTTCTCGCGGCCTACAGCATGGCGGATCGTCAAGGGCGTGATGCAGCGGGCGGGCATCGAGGACGGAGCGCACCAGACACCCAAGGGGCTGCGGCATGGCTTCGGGATCAACGCTATCTTGTCAGGTGTTCCTGTGACCACGCTGCAAAAGTGGATGGGTCACAGCAAGCTGGAGACGACTTCGCTCTATCTGGACGCTGTAGGGGCGGAGGAACGCGAGATCGCAGCCCGCATGTGGAACTAAGGCCGTCCGCGCTTGGCCTGCCACGAGCGGCAGAATTTCAGGAACAGCGCGTCCGCGTTGTCGGTCGCAGGCTTTCCGACCTTCACCCACCACGCCGCGAAGCAGGTTTTCACGTGTTCAATATCCCAGCCTTGCGCGATCCGCCTTGCCTTCTCGCCAACGTCAGCCGACAGGCGCAGCAAGATCAAATCCGCGTCCTGATCGACCTTTTCACGGTCTAGCGGCATGGTGTTCCTGTTCAGGAATACAATCTGATCCTTCGACTGATCGTATTCCAGCGCATAATCTGGCAAGTGGTCACTATCGGCCAAATTCTTGAGAATATGACGGAACTTGTCGATATGGCCTTGAGAACCTGACTTCCTGTAAAGCACATCAACGCCGATAGGCTTCTGTGCGTCCTGCCCGCAGTGTTTCCGTGCCAGCTCGTAAACGCGCCGCTCTATGGGCTTGCGGAGACGGAAATAATCGGGATGAAGCGTCAGAACCTGCTTTGCCCGAATGGCATCAAATACCCAATCAGAGAGTGTGATTTCAGCCCAAAGCAAGCGGCCATCAAGACCGAATTTCCGCGCGACCGAAGCGCCTTCAACCAGACCGAAGGCGCTGAAAACTTCCTCATCGCCCCGCCTGATATTCGTCCTGATCCTTGTTCCGTCGAGCCGCGCCAGAGCATCACAAATGGCCTGATAGTCTCTGCCGCTTGTTCCTCTATTCGTGAATTGCAGCAAGTCTCGTGTATTTATCCGAACCCGCTTAGAGACAGCTTCATCCCTGTTGAGTTTCGCCATTATTTGAGAAATAGCGTAAATCAGAATGTCCTTGTCGTAGATCGTCGCCATGCCGTTTATGCTCGGCACGACTTCAACCCAATTTCCGTTGTGTTCCCAACGCCGCGCGGTTGTCACGGGCTTCTTGCTCAGCGAGTAAAACGGGTATTCCAGTTGGTCGATAATGTCTTTCAGAACCGCGTCGGCCACGTCGCAGATGAACAGATCACCTTGCGGGTAGCGGGCAGGCACGAGATTCGTGTTCGTGGTATCAGGAAGGTTCATCGGTTGAGTGTTCGTGGTATCAGGAAGGATGTCAAGATTCGTGGTATCAGGAAGGTGGCGCGGCCTGTGGATAACTCTGCACCAGATTCGTGGTTTTAGGAAGAAAGATTCGTGGTTTTAGGAAGAAAGATTCGTGGTTTTAGGAAGATTTCGCCTGCCAAGAAGGGCATATAGTCGTTTTAAAACAGTGCTTTAGAGGTTTACCATAACTGCCTTAACACCTCTTTTAACACCATATTTAACACCCAGAGACAGTTGCCCCGCAGGTTGGAAAGCTGGCCGAGCTGTTCCCCTGCTTCGTATGAGCCGCCTTCGCACCGATGAACG
>CAYXQV010000201.1:0-4926 GCA_964467505.1 uncultured Hyphomonadaceae bacterium
TGGCCGGCGGGCAGATGCCGCAGGGCGGCGACAAGCCGGTGACGGGCCGCAGCCTGGTGCCGGTGCTGAGCGGTGCGGCCGAGCGCACCTACGGGCCTTCGGACCCGGTCGGCATCGAAGTGGCCGGCAATGGCGCGCTCTACCGCGGCGACTACAAGCTCGTGCGCAACCTTCCGCCCTATGGCGATGGCGAATGGCGCCTCTACAATATCGCGGAGGATCCCGGCGAGACGCGCGACCTTGCGCCCGCAAATCCCGAACTCATGGCGCAAATGCAGGCCGGTTACGAGACATTTCGAAGCGAGATGGGCGTTCTGGAAATGCCCAAAGGCTATCAGGTGGTGCGCCAGGTCGCGATCAATTCCCGCCCGATGCTCCTGCGGAATTTCTGGTGGTTGCCCGTCCTCGCCGGGCTGCTCGCACTTCTCGTGGCCTATGGCGCCTACCGCGTCATGCGCGCCCTGCTGGCAGGAAAACGCTGAAGCGGGGCACCAGCCGCCGCTCAGTCTTCGCGCTCAGCCCAGACCTTGAGGATGTGATGGGCCACAGCCATTGGCGGGGGACAATAGAATTCCGGGTGCTCGCCCGCCAGCATTGCGCGCGCATCGCTGCGGCTGACCCAGTAAGCGGCCTCCAGCTCATCCTGCTCGGTGCTGATCTCCTCGCTCTGCGCTTCAATGATGAGACCGATCATCAGCGAGGAAGGAAATGGCCAGGGCTGGCAGAACAGGTATTCGGCAAGGGCCGGATCAGCCTTGATCCCGGCCTCTTCCTGCAATTCGCGGCAGGCGGCCTGTTCCACGGTCTCTCCGGGCTCGACAAAGCCTGCAAGGCAGGACAGGAACCCGGCCGGCCAGCCATGCGAGCGCCCCAGAAGGCATGTGTCACCGCGCACTGCCAGCATGATCGCAACCGGGTCGGTGCGCGGGAAATGTTCCGCCTCGCAGGCCGGGCAGACGCGTTTCCAGCCGGCCTCGATGACATCGCTCCTGGCCCCGCAATTGGAGCAGAAACCATGGCGGCGGTGCCACTCGAACAGCGAGCGCGCGGTCGAGACGCAATTGGCCTCCAGCGGCTCAAGCGCCTGCGCGGCCGCGCGCATGTCCTCGAAATCGCCCAGCCCCTCCAACATCGAACCAGCCAGCACGAAATCACCCGGCAGGTCGAGCGCGAAGATCGGCGTGCCATTGCGGTCCTCGCCCAGGAACACATCAAGCGCGCCGGGAACCAGCCCGAACGCCTCCGGTCCGAGCCAGACGAGCGGTCGCTCAGGGCCTGAAAGGCGATCGCCAGGACGGGTGGCCAGCCCTGCCTGACCGCCCTCGATGAGTGGTTCACCGGCACGCATGAGGCAGACAAGCGCGTCAGGGTCGGCGCGCGCGGCGGCGACATCCTCGGGTTTCATGCGGCGGTGGGCGGCGCGCTCGATCGGTTTCATCGCGAGCGGCATGTCCTGCGAAGTGGTCATTGCACGGCCTTTTGGTTGCATGACGCGACACTACAAACAGAAACCGGGTTGTCACCCCGGATATGAAACGCGATATAAGCGGCAGGAGGCTGGCAGTGGACGGGCCGCTCGCCAACCGGGTCAGGTCCGGAAGGAAGCAGCCCTAACGAGTTTTGCCCGGGTCGCTGTCCAGTCTCCGCTTTCACGCCCTCGCGGCGTCTTTCCACATTGAAGTGTGCGGCTCACAGCGTAGCTCCGGGGTATGACCGAAGCGAACACAGCTCCCCCAAACCGGCTGACCGTCTATTTTGATGGTGCCTGCCCGCTTTGCCGGCGGGAGATCGGGATGTATCGCGAGCGCCGGGGCGCCAATGCGATCAATTGGGTGGATGTCTCGCGCGATGACGCGCCAGCGCTCGGCAGTGGTCTTACGCAGCACGCCGCCATGAAGCGTTTCCATGTGCGTGAGCCCGGTGGCCGGCTCAGAAGCGGGGCGGCGGCCTTTGCCGCGCTCTGGAAGGCCCTGCCAGCTTTTCGCCTTGCCGGGCAATTTCTTGCCGCTCCGCCGATGGTCTGGCTGGCCGAAGGGCTTTACCGGCTCTATCTTCCCCTAAGACCGAGGGTGCAGCGCCTGTTCGCCGGGCCAGCCGACTGCCAGCCCTGCCGCAGTGACAATGGGGAGACCAGAACATGATCCGTACAGCGATACTCGCCGCAGGGCTTGCGGCGATGGCCACCGGTTGCAACGCCGAACCGGGGCCAGCTGAAACCAGTTCTGCCACTGCCAGCCAGGAAACCGCAATGCTCTACGAGACCGAATTCACCACCATTACCGGCGAGCCGCTTCCATTCGCGAGTTTCCGCGGCAAGCCAGTCCTGGTCGTCAACACGGCGTCGCGCTGTGGTTACACGCCGCAATATGAAGGGCTCCAGGCGCTCTGGACGCGTTATCGCGATGCCGGGCTCGTCGTCCTCGGCGTTCCGTCAAATGATTTTGGCGGCCAGGAGCCGGGAACTGAAGAACAGGTCCAGCAATTCTGCGAGATCAATTACGGCGTCGATTTCCCGCTCACCTCCAAGACCGCCGTCACCGGCACGGGCCGCCACCCGTTTTATGCCGGCGCTGAGGATGCACTCGGAGAAGCTGCGCGCCCGAAATGGAATTTCCACAAGATTCTCATCGGCGCTGACGGAACCCCGCTCAAGGCGTTTCCCTCGGCCGTCAAGCCGTCCGATGACGACCTCATCCAGGCGATCGAACAGGCGCTGAAAGGCTGAGCCGTTCGGGTGGGGCGCGAGCCGCCCTGCCCATGAATTTTCCCCGGCCCTGCCGCAATCCTCCCCAGGCCGAGCACAATCGTGCCGCTTTTTGTGGCGAGACTTCCGGTCTCACGCTGATGAGACAAACCGGAGGGTCGGGAGATGAAGACACTGATTGCAAGCCTCGCCGCTGCACTGGTCGCACTGCCAGCACTAGCGGGCGAGCCGCCAAGGCCCGAGCCACGCGAACGGGCCGAATATGCTGACCTGCGCTGCCAGACAGAAACCCTCAATATCTACTTCCCTGCAGGCGAAAGTGCGCTGACCACGGCGGCCCGGCTGGCCATAAAGGCGTTCGCCGCGCGCTTTGAGGGCTGCGACATTGCCGATTTCCAGATGCGGGTCGGGGCTGGCGATGCCGATAGCCTTGCAGCAGGCACTGCGCTTGCTGGCGCGCGCCGCACTGCGATCTTCGACGCGCTGGAAAACGCCGGTGTGCCGCTTCGCGCAAGCGCGCACGACAAGGCTGGCGAGATTTTCCTTCCGGCAAGCACCGAGGGGCGCGCCCTGCCCCTGTCGCGCCGCACCCGTGTCACATTTTCGCTCCGTCCGGCCGTTATCGGCTAGCGCTGCAGAACGGTTCCTCCCGGAACGCGTGTTCCAACCTGTCCGCCGGAGCACGCGCAACTCCCCTGCCCCGCCCATGCGCCCTGCAGAATGCAGGCGCCGGCGGGGCTTTTTTTCATTTGCAAGCCAGTAAATGAGAAGAGACCTGGCGTTTGCGGACAAGGCGAAGACGGCGCGCAAAGCGAAGGTGGGACCTTCGCGTGCAGGTCTGGCATACGGTCGGGCTCTTGTTTCCTGCCTTGGCCCCGGACTATGACACATTCGGCACTCAGACATTGAGCACGCCCTGACAACAAGCCCTTTGGAAAGCTCTCATGCCTGCCACGCGCAAACGCATCCTGATTACTTCTGCCCTTCCCTATATCAACGGGATCAAGCATCTCGGCAATCTTGCCGGCTCGATGCTGCCAGCCGATGTGCATGCGCGCGCGATGCGGCTGATGGGCCATGAGGTGCTGTATATCTGCGCCACCGATGAGCATGGTACGCCAGCCGAACTGGCGGCAAAGCAGGCCGGGATGGATGTGCGCGCCTATTGCGATGAGCAACACATGGTGCAGCGCCGCGCCGGCGAGGGCTTCAGGCTGTCCTATGACTGGTTCGGCCGCTCGTCATCGCCGGAAAATGCCGCGCTGACCCAGCATTTCGCGCATGTCCTGGAAGCCAGGGGACTGATCGAGGAGCGCACTTCGAAACAGGTCTATTCCGTCGCCGATGGCCGCTTCCTGCCGGACCGGTATGTCGAGGGCACCTGCCCGCATTGCGGGTTCGAGAAGGCGCGCGGCGACCAGTGCGACAGCTGCGGGCGGCTGCTCGATCCGATTGACCTGAAGAACCCCTATTCCGCCGTTTCCGGCTCCCATGACATCGAAGTGCGCGACACCACGCACCTGTTCCTGCTGCAGTCGCAGATGCAGGAGGATATTCGCGGCTGGGTCGAAGCGGCGACCGACTGGCCGCCACTGGCCCGCTCGATTGCGCTGAAATGGCTCGATGAGGGCCTGCGCGACCGTGCGATCACGCGCGACCTTTCCTGGGGCGTGCCGGTGACCCTGCCCGATGGCTCCATCCGACCCGGCTTCGAGGACAAGGTGTTCTATGTCTGGTTCGATGCCCCGGTCGAATATATCGGCGCGACGCAGGAATGGAGCGCGGCAACCGGCCAGGACTGGCAGCGCTGGTGGCGCAGCGATGCCGGCGCGGGCGACGTTGAATATGTCCAGTTCATGGGCAAGGACAATGTCGCCTTTCACACAGTGTCGTTCCCGGTCACCATTCGCGGTTCGCAGGAGCCCTGGAAGCTTGTCGACAAGCTCAAGGCCTTCAACTGGGTGACCTGGTATGGCGGGAAGTTCTCCACATCCGACAAGCGCGGCGTGTTCATGGACCAGGCGCTGGACCTGCTGCCGGCCGATTACTGGCGCTGGTATCTGATGGCGAATGCGCCGGAAGGCTCCGATGCGGCATTCACATGGGAGGGCTTCCAGTCGGCGGTCAATTCCGATCTTGCCAATGTGCTCGGCAATTTCGTCAACCGGATCACGAAATACACGGTCTCGAAATTCGACGGGAAACTGCCCGGTGAGGGCGAG
>CAYXQV010000202.1:0-4911 GCA_964467505.1 uncultured Hyphomonadaceae bacterium
CCGAGCCGGACACGTTCAACATCCACCGCACCGACCAGCAGCGCTGGAATTTCGCCTTCGGGGCGGGCGCACATCGCTGCCTTGGCGAGGCGCTGGCGCGCGCCGAGATGGAGGAAATGCTGGCGATGATCGCGCGCCTTGCCCCAGACACCAGGCTGATCGGCGCGCCGCCGCACCTGCGCCAGGGGGCAATCCGGCAGGTCAGCCCGATGCAGGTGGAGTTTGCATAGAAGACCGAGGTCGTGTCAGAAATATTCGCAATAAAAAGTGCGCGTTCAAAGCGCGTATGATCAGATGGCGGCCGATGACCTGGTGATTGCGAGGAAAAGACCAATTGCGCCTTGATTACGCGAACAGCTCGCTTGAACAACCTCTTGCCGCAGAATTGTCTTTACTTTCTTCTCTGACAAAATCTCTCTCCAGTTTCACTCGGACTTGTTAGGCGCCACATAAGTTTCTGCGCGGTCGTAAACGGCCAGCCAATTGTCAGGCGGCAAAGGCAAGTGGCGACTCTCGTTTGCTCGCGCTGGCGTGAGGGCAGCGCGCGGAGCGTCTGTGCGCACCTGTTCGAGCCAGAAGACGCCATCGAAGGGCCCGCTATTGCCTCGCGGGGCAATGATGTCGAGGTCGCCATCCCCATCCATGTCCCGCGAAACGAACATGTCGTACATTCCCCGGACCCGTCTGGAGATGTCATGGCGTATCCAGTTGCCTGCCGGATCACCGGAATTTTCGAACCAGGCGATGCGGCCGACCGAAGAGGAAGCATTAACGCCAGGCTCGTCATAGTCCCGGGACGCCCCTGAGTAGCTGCCGCTGAGGATGTTTATCCCTGAATAACCGCCCGTCACCGCGTCGAGGTCACCGTCCCCATTAATATCGGCGAGATGAATGCCGATGACCCAGTCGGGCAGGGTGTTGCCGATGCGGTGGACCGTCCACGGGTCTGAAAGGTCTGGTGGCTGCTCCAGCCAGGCGAGCCCGGCTTGCAGACCGGATATGCTCTCGCCCTGTTCGATCACATTCAACACGATATCAATGCGGCCATCGCCATTCAGATCGGCAGTGTCGGCCTGGAAGGCATTGGCAAGGCCAACCCAATCGCTGGATGCGGTAAATGCGGGCTCGAGGGTGATCGGGACCTGAGAATATTCGAGTTCACCGGTTGCTGACACTCCCAAATTCTCGATGAGGATGAGTTCCTGCGCGACACGCTTTGCTGCCAGAACATCCTCGTCGCCGTCGCCATCCACGTCGAAGGGCAGAGCCGTGTTGGGCACGCCTTCCATGAAAAGAACCTGTTCGCGCCATGAGGAAGAGTCCAAAGGGGGCCCGGTAAAGGTGATAAGCGAGGTGGCACCATTCTCCGGAGCATCAATGCCCGGCCTCACGATATCGGGTGCACCCTTGTTGGCCGCGGTCAGATCAAGGCGTCCGTCGCCATTGATGTCGGCCATGAACACCCGAAGCCACGAGCCTCTGCCCTTCGCCATGTCGGGAATGACGCTCGGCCAGACGTCTGCTCGCGCGCGTGCGCCCGGATTTTCGAAATACACAAGGTGGGCGTCCTCGCAGGCGGCAACGATATCTGGCCAGCCATCACCGCTCAGATCACCCACAGCAACGTCTTCGATGGCGCCAACTGTTGCGCCATGCGAGATTGTAACCAGAGTCCACTGGTCGGGATTGGCACTGCCGAAGGCGACGCGCAGATGGTTTGAGTCTTCCTGCGCCGTTATGACATCGAGGTAGCCATCGCGATCAAGGTCAACGAGCGCTATTCCGTCCCCGCCCCGGATCGGCTCGCCGCCGTTCACATCCTCCGCATCGATGATGTGCTCTATCCAGGAGATGTACTGACGGTCCGGCGCCCTTGCGCTGGTCGATTGGTCGGCGACAGTCGTCAACGTATCGCTCGACACCTTGTTGAACGACGCGCACGCGACCGGTACCAAGAGCGCGGCAACCCAGGCGAAGGCCCTCCCATCTCCAACCCATGTCCTGTTATCCAAATTATCCCCCAACGGCCAGTTCCGATATCCGGTTCCGGGCCACAACACTTATCAATCTGCATAAGGCAAGAATTTTTCTTATCCGTCTATGGCGCGCGCCCGCAACCAGATACTTGAAGCTTTGGCACTCTCGACCTTTCAGGATGATGGCTGCGACGAGGCGACGTGCGGGAAAACAGGACGAAATCACATGGCCAAGCGGTTCGCGCTCACACCTGTGACTGACCGATCGGCCCAGCGTTCGAGTGAGGTGGCTTGGTTCGTTTGAACAGATTTCGGCCGATCCCGGCGCGCGCTTCTGGCATACTGGCATCGGCGTGCAAGTAGATCTCCTCGTATTTCATGCACCGCCGCTCGCCCACTGTCCTGGGATCAATGGCGGACAAGGGCTGGCCGCTTGACAAAGACATTGTCCTGCCAAGCGCCCTCGTGACCCAGCCCCCAAGTTTCCGACGCTCCCTGCGCGTGACTTGACGGGGCCTGCAAGCCATTGTGAGGGCACGGCTGTTGTGTTTCCTTTTGTTCCCAACAATAGCAATTGGGTTTGGGCCGTGCGCTCAAATGCATGTGACGGAGGATCTGATGCGCACAAAAGTCATTGTCGTCGCTTCACTGTTAGCGCTCGTCCCACTCGCGGGATGTACCGGGTATGGTCGCCCTGGGAGCCCATCCACCGAGACCTTCGCAGACTGCCCCGGCTATCAGGGCGCGATGGCGGCGACGGACTATTTCATGGCAGCCTTCAACTCGAAGGACGTGGCCCGCTACGCCACCGCATTCCACCTGCCCACAGTGCGCATCGCCAGCGGAACCATCCGCGTCATGACCTCTCCCGACGACTTCTCGCCAGCGGGCTATGACACCCTCGAAGCCCAGGGCTGGGATCGCTCGGCATGGATTGACCGCACCGTCCTCCAATGCGACGCCACGAAGGTCCACATGACCACCCTTTTCGCCCGATACCGCGCCGATGGGTCGGAATTATCGCGCTTCAAATCGCTCTACGTCCTCGAAAACAAGCAAGGCCGCTGGGCCGTCACCGCCCGCTCCAGCTTCGCGCCGTGATTTAAGCGTGCAGAACCGACCACAGATGCCCACCGGTCCGGCTTTCCGTCTGCCACCCGGTGTTTTACGCAAAGCGGCTCCTCTGCGGCAAGGCCGCGAAAGGCGAACGATTTCGTGGCTGATATCCAAGCCCCTTTCGTGCAGCAAGACCGTCATCAGTGCCAATGACGACGACATTATTTTGGTCGATTCAACCGGGTTCGATATGGGCAACATCGGTGGTATGGGTCAGGACGATTTCAGGGCATAAATCCCACACGCCACGTCTTGAAGCGGCGGGCCCTGCGTCCGCCGTTTTTTATGGGCAGCGGTCGCACTGGTGTCATGCTTGTGTTTTATCAACATTCAGGAAAGTGATGCCCCGGCGATTCTCGAAGAAGCTTGGCTGGCGTCCACCGGTTGGCCAGCCGGGGATCGTTTGAGACGCTGAAGGACGGCGACATGACCAATGAAGCGACAGATCGGCGACCGAGCAAGATGACACGCCGCCATCGCTCTTTTCCGATTATGTTTGCGGCGGTCTCGGGTTTACTGCTAACCGCGTGCACAACGCGCCCGCCAGCCCTACTTATTCCGATCGAAAGCGCGCCGGAGGGCGCGACCACAATCGATCTGCTTGCCATCACGACGCGCGAAGCGTCCGACATTCCCGGCGAAATTTACTCAGGCGCGCGAAGCCGGGGGGTATCTGCTCAGTCGATCAGGGTGTCCATCCCACCAAATCACCAACCCGGTCGCCTTGAATGGCCATCGGCCGATGTGCCTGACATTGAAAACGAGTTTGCGGCTCTGAGTGTCGTGCCCGCTTCGCCCAGCGATGCCTGGGCCTGGTTCGACCAGCAGGCGACCGACGGGCGCCTCTTGATTTTCGTGCACGGCTACAATGTCCGCTTTCCCGATGCAGTGTATCGGTTGGCGCAGATCGCTGAAGACCTTCCGGTGGTTTCCGCACCGGTCCTGTTTTCATGGCCGTCCGGCGGCGAATTGCTGGGATACAATTATGACCGCGAAAGCGCGACCTATGCCCGCGATGCGCTTGAACTCGTGCTTACAGAAGCGATCAGGAGCGACAGCGTTTCGCAGATCACCATCCTTGCCCATTCCATGGGCAGCTGGATCACCATGGAAACGCTCCGCCAGATGAGCATCCGGAATGGTCGGGTGTCTGACGAGATTGTCGATGTGATCCTCGCTGCGCCGGATCTCGATATCGACGTGTTCGAGCAACAGTTCCAGGCGCTCGGCAATGAGCGCCCGCATTTCACCTTCATCGTTTCGGCCGATGACCGCGCGCTTGGCCTTTCGAAAATGCTCGCACGCGGTGAACAGCGCCTTGGCGCCATCGACCCGTCCCAGGAACCCTATCGCTCGCGAATCGAAGCTACGCCTGGTGTCACCGTTGTTGACCTTTCGAATGCGGACGGCGGCGGCAGTGCGCGCCATTCGAAATTTGCTGAAAGCCTGGAAATGGCGGAGTTTGCCCGCACCGCACTCGCCAGTGACGAGGCGTCAGCCGCTGAACGCACCTCGATCAGCGAACAGGCCGGAGCCGTCATTGTCACTCTGGGTCTGGGCGTTTCCGAAATATCGAATTAAGCGGCTTCAAATGCCCCTGTGCGCTACCTAAAACCGGCGGATTGGAGCAGTCTGCCAACGACCGGCTCCGGCGATCTAAAGCGAGTGCTCGGCCGACCAGCCACCGGACAGGGTTCGGCGGAAAGGCAACTCTGCGCCGTAGATGCCCTGATCAGTCCCAAATCCTTATGTCCGCTCCTGCGCCGATTGTGTTGAAAAAGTCGGTGCCGATCGGGCCGAATTCTGATTCACTTTTCCT
>CAYXQV010000203.1:0-4909 GCA_964467505.1 uncultured Hyphomonadaceae bacterium
GTTCGATTGGAAATGGCAATTAGGCGGCCCATGGCAGTCCCGGTCAGCTTTGCAACATGTCGACTTGCGAGCTTAGGGGTTTTTGCTGCACTCGGCGAGCCCCCCAAGTGGCGTTGTCAGTTTAATGCGAACCAGTCTCCAGCATCTTCAGATGCACCGGCCCTCAGGCGGCGAGAAGCCCGCGCCAATCGAGGAGGGCGGCGTCGCGGAGGGTTTTGAAGGTCTGTCGGCGGTTGATATGGCGGTCGAGGTTGACGTGGTTGTAGAACGAAGCGTGGGTGGAAGCGTTCTTCGGGCTTACGCGGCCTTCGGCCACGGTCCCTCGAACTTCTGCAGGTTCGACATTCGCCTGAACCGGGACATTGCCCGTTCTCGTCGCCCGCAACGGCAGGTGACTGTTCTCGGCCCGATTATTGAGGTGGCGACCGACCTCCTGGCGGTGGATATTCCCTATCTCATTCATCGCCGCGCCATAAGATTTGAGTCCGTCGGTGACGATCTCGACCGGGCGGCCATAATTTTTCATCGCTTTCTTCAAAAATTTCAACGCAGCGGCCTTGTCCCGTGTCTTCGTCACATAGCTCTCGAGCACCTCGCCCTCATGGTCGACCGCGCGCCATAGATAGTGGGTTTCACCGTTGATCTTTACGAACACTTCGTCGAGGTGCCAGCGCCATTGCGTGAGCTGTCGAAGCTGCTGGGAGCGGTTTTGCTCTGACAGGACCGAAGAACTGCCTGATGAGTTCGGTGATGTCGATGTTCGCAGCGCCTGGCATGGATCGGAGTCTATGGCATAGCCGGTCAAAGCTGAACGCGGCTCGCTTCACGAGGGGTATGGCGGCTTTGGAACAATGCGTATTGAGCGATTTGCGGATGTCAGCCCGCCCGAAAAGACCCTGCAGGTCATATGGAACAGGGAGCCGGACTTGATAAACCGCGCCGCGCCTGGCCACGTAGGAGTGAATGCGCCCGCTCATTGGGCATCTTTCAGGGTGTTACTGTCACATCCAATTGTTACACTCTCCACCGCAGCGTCGTGCGACACACGCTCCGCGTTGTTTCCATCCAGCTTTCCAGGAAACTGGCGGAGAGGATGGGATTCGAACCCACGATACGGGGTTACCGTATACTCCCTTAGCAGGGGAGCGCCTTCAGCCACTCGGCCACCTCTCCGCGCTCTTGAAGTCCATCCGTCTAATGCGGCGCCCGCCCCGGGGCAAGGGCTATGGCTGATGCCGTTTTGAATTTCACCTCATCGGTCAAGAAAATCTTGGCAAGCTGATGGCAGGGTGACGTCATGTGCGCAGCTTTCCGCTTCCAACATGGCCGTTTTCCAGCCGAGTCCAAAGGGCCCCGAACCCATTGGAAATCCGGAAATGGCGACCGCGCAACGCGATCACAGCGGCAAAATTCGCCCCTCAGGAGAAAACGGTCCGTTTTTTGCAGTGCAGTTATGGACATCTGCGAGAAATACACGATTGAACTCATGAAACCCCGCGTCGAGTATAAACAAACGCTGGGTATGGAAAGGGGCTGATGGCAGACGGCATGTTTGATGCTTCGCGGGTTCTGCGCGAGCTCCCGGGACAAACGGGCACACAAGGTGGCAAAACGTTACGGCCCGCAGCAGGCGCGGCGCGCGCGCGCGACACGGCCGCGATATCGCGCCGGCGCGGCGCGCACATTCCGCGTGAGATGATCGGCTTTGCCGCGCGCTGGACCGACGGGCTTGCGCTGGCAATTGTCGCATGGGTCGGGCTCAGCGTATCGGGCGCCGGCCTGCTCGATGCACGCCTGGCGCAGGTGCTTCCCTATGCGGGCCTGGTGGCAGGAGCGCTGATCGCGCTGCCAGCGTCCGGCGCTTACAAGCTGATCTTTTCCCGCCAGCCAGTCGACCACCTGATCCGCGTCGGCATTGCGAGCGCTGTTGGCATGGCGGCGATGCTGGCGTTGGTCTGGCTGCTGCCTGCCTTCAGCCTGTCCCTGCCACAGTTCCAGGCCGCGGTGGGCGGATGGACGCTGGTCATGGCACTGCATGGCGGTTACCTGGCGGCCATCGCGATCCTGACCCGGACCGGCCAGCTCAACGAGAATGTCGTCATCGTCGGCGCGACCAAAAATGCCCGCAAGCTGATTGCCCGCAATGCCAGGACGCGCGATCTGAATATTGCAGGCGTGTTCGACGACCGGCTGAGCCGGGTGCCCGAGGCGCTGGATGGCATTCCCATGCTCGGCGGGATTGATGACCTGCTTGCCTGGGACAGGCTTCCCGAGATTGACAGGATCATCGTCACCGTCACATCCGATGCGCGCGAGCGAGTGCGCGAACTTGTCGACAGGCTGCGTGTCCTGCCCCAGCAGGTGGTCCTGCTGCTCGACCTGGAAGGCTTTGATCCCGAAACCGAGTCACTCGCGCGGATCGCCAATTCACCGGCAGCCTTCCTGTCAGGCGCGCCGGTCGATGTCGCTGGCAATCTCATCAAGCGCGCGGCCGATTTTTTCATTGCGCTCGCACTGCTGGTCTTTTTCTCCCCGGTGCTTTTGCTGACGGCGCTTGCGATCAAGCTCGAGGATGGCGGGCCGATCTTCTTCCGCCAGAACCGCCATGGCTTCAACAACCAGGTCATCCGCGTCTGGAAATTTCGCTCCATGCGCCCCGACCCGGCGGCAGAACAACGCATGTCTGTCCAGGCTTTCGCAGGCGATCCGCGCATCACCCGCGTCGGGCGGCTCATCCGGCGCACCTCGATCGACGAGTTGCCGCAGCTCATCAATGTGCTGCGCGGGGATATGTCGATGGTCGGACCGCGTCCCCACGCCATCGGGATGACGGCGCAGCAGACCGAAGTGCACTCGATTGTCAGCGACTATGCGCACCGCTACCGGGTCAGGCCGGGCATCACGGGATGGGCACAGATAAACGGCTCACGCGGGCCCGTGCACACCAAGCAGGATGTGCGCGAGCGCGTGCGACTCGACCTGGAATATCTCAACCGCTATTCCTTCTGGTTCGATCTGTGGATCATGCTGATGACGGCGCCCTGTCTGCTGGGCGACCGCGTGCGCGAACGCTAGTATAAAAGGGGCGATGGGTAGAATGCCTGACAGTCTCTGGAATGGCGAGCATGCCGGCGCAATGGCCAGCGACACCGGGGACGGACAGTCAGCCGACCTGGCGAGCGGAATGGCTGCAAGCGCGATGTTCGATGAGAACGGCGAACTGATCTGGATCAATGGGCGTTCAGGCCATTGCGCGATCACCATTGCCGTGCCGACCTATCGCGATGATGCCAGCCGGATGATCCGGGCGCTCTCAAGATGCGAACTGGCCGAACAGACCGAGCTTGTCATCTATGATGACGGTTCGGCCAATCCGCCGATGCGTGAGCGGATGCGCGATGCGCTGCGCGACTATCCCGGGCCCGGTGCGCTCGTCGCCGCGCGCGACAACAAGGGCCGCAGCCATGCCCGCAACCGTCTGGTCGCGCATGCTGCAAGCGAATGGATCCTGCTGCTAGATGCCGACATGCTGCCCGACAACAACGCCTTCCTGAAGGTCTATATTGCCGCTGTGCACAGCTGTAAGCGCCCGGCCCTTTTCGCGGGAGGCTTCAGCCTCAACCGGATCAGGCCGCGCCCACATCAGAAGCTGCATGGGGCCCAGTCCCTGCGTTCGGAATGCCTCGATGCAGAGACACGCGCGAAACAGCCCGGCCGCCATGTCTTCACCTCAAACCTGCTGGTGCATCGTTCGATCCTGCATGACGTGCCTTTCGACGACGGCTTTGTCGGCTGGGGCTGGGAAGATGTTGACTGGGGGCTTCGCGTCGCAGAGCAATTCCCGGTCGGTCATCTCGACAATACCGCGACCCATCTCGGCCTCGACCGCGACAGCGTCCTGATGCGCAAATACCGCCGCTCCGGCCCCAATTTCGCGCGGCTGGCACGGCGCCATCCACACGCCGCGAAACGCATGAGCCTCTACCGGGCTGCGCGGGCGCTGAAATGGCTTGGCCCGGTCAACTGGCCGCTGGCCTTTGCAGCGGGGGGGCTTGCGCGGCTGCCCGTTGCGCCAATGCCCATGCGACTGCTCGGGCTGAAGCTCTATCGTGCCGCACATTGTGCAAGAGCGCTGTGATGTTGGCCTCTACGGAAGAAACATCCGCTTACCAGCCCGCACGCAACCTGCCTGCGCGAATCAACCGGCGTCTGGTGCAATGGCGCGCCGCCGCGCCGCTTCGCACAGGCCCACCCGTCGCGGCGATCAGCTTTACCTTTGACGACTTTGCCAGGTCTGCGGCCGATACCGGGGCCGAGATCATCGAGGAAGTCGGCGCGCGCGGATGCTTTTATGCCTGTTCCTCCATGGCGGGCACACGCACGGTCTGCGGGGAGATGTACACCGGCGCCGACCTTGTCGCGCTGAAGGGTGCAGGTCACGAGATCGGCGCTCACACGCACAGCCATCTCGACTGTGCGCAGGCCCCGCTTGAAGAGATCATCGCCGACATTGATGCCGGGCTTGATGCGCTCGGCCAGATGGGCCTGGACGTACCGGTGCGCCATTTCGCGTGGCCCTATGGCGAGACGCGTCACGAGGTAAAGCGTGCGCTCGCCGACCGTTTCGAAACCGCGCGCGGTATCCTTGGCGGGCTCAACCGGGCCGGCACCGACCGCATGCAGCTTCGCGCCATGGAACTCGACGCATCAGAGCAGGGTATTGCACGCGCACTCGATGCAATCGAGCGGGCGGCGCGCGGCGGTGCCTGGCTGATTGTCTTCTCGCATGATGTCAGCCAGCAGCCCGGCCCCTGGGGCGTGACGCCGGCGGCGTTGCGCAAGGTTGCGCGGGCTGCGCGTGATGCCGGTCTGCGCTTTGCCCTGCCTGGCGAGGTATTCAATCCACCTG
>CAYXQV010000204.1:0-4894 GCA_964467505.1 uncultured Hyphomonadaceae bacterium
GATCCGCGCAGGAACTGCTCGCGAAGGCCCGGCGCCCTGTAGGACGTGCCCGCAGTGCCGTTGATAGCCAGCCAGTCAACCGGACGCCACTTGCCTTTTGCGCTCCATGTCCACAACGCACCGAAGTTCTCCTCCTCGGTCCAGCGCGCCGACAGGTTTGCGGTGAGTTCCTCCACACCGGGGCGGCCGCGAATTGGCGTGATCTCGGTTTCGACGAAGGCTTCGGTGAAATCGCGCCGGCCGGTTGCGCCCTTGTCGGCAAAGAACCCGAACAGGAGACCATCCTCAGCCACATCATCGGGATCGGAGAATATGCTCTCATCTCGATATTCGAGGCCGAAGACCAGCGGCACTTTCGATCCGTTCCACGGCAATTCGAACAGATCGCCCTGGATAATGCCCTGGATGACGGTCTGGTCGATAACCGTATTGAAGTTGCGTGTTCCAAACAGGTAGTCACGCTCGGCCTGTGTGGCGAAATCGCCGCCGCCTTCCTGGTAAATCGAGGGCGCAAGCAGGTTGACCGGCACACATGGCACGCTCAGCAGGTCCTCATCGCCAAAGGCACCGATCTGCCCATTGTCGGGTATTCCGTCACCATCAAGATCGATACCGCAGGTCAGTTCGCCCGTCGCGGGATCCTCCACTGTCGTGTTCAGGGACAGTTCGAGCCGATCATTGAGAATACCCTCACGCTTTGACGTGCCGTTGCTGCGTGAATATTGCGCGGACACTTCATATGTCCAGTTGTCGAGATTGAAGCTTTCAAAGCCCGGAAGGTCGCCCTTCAGCCCGGCCACGAAGCGCGTCTGGGCAACCTCGGCCGTCACCTTGTCGCGATCTCCGCGGATGCTGATGATCGGCACAGTGTCCAGGTTGCCGAAATTCACACCAAAAAAGTCAAGGCAGTTCACGCCATCGGCATTCTGGTTACAGGGGTTGAACGGATTGTCGGCCGGCACTGTCGGGAAGAGTTGCGCGCCGCCAGTTGTCTGGGTCGTGATCCGGTTTGAATAAAGGGCTTCGTAGAAAACCGACGTGTTCGAACCAAACCCGAGATTGTACTCGCCATAGCCGTAAATGCTCCAGCGCTCCAGCGGGCTCAGCAGGTCGGCCTGGTTCTCACGGCCCGATGCGTTCGCGTTGAAGAACGGATTGAAGATATCGACATCGGTGATGCCGTCACCATTTCCATCAGCGAGCGTGACCTGCGACTCGGTGAAGTTCGGTATGCCGATATTGGAGCTTCCCGGCGTGAAATAGACCGAGCCGAAACCGACCGGGATGAACACGCGGTTGATCAGGCTGAGCTCGCACGCGCCCGTGCCGGGAACGAGCCCCTCACCGGGATCGGGGTTGTTGGTGACGCTGACGCCGCCATCCGGGTTGATCGAGCGGTTCTGCTCACAGAAATCCGTAAAATCCCTGTCGGAGAAACGCACCCGGCTGCGATCAGCGTATTCGGCTCCAAAGCCCATGAAGCCATTATCGTTCGAAATGCCCCAGGCGCCTGAAAAGGTCTGCTCAACTCCGCCACCATCCAGTGGAGAGGAATATTCCGCGTCGAACTCGAAACCCTCGATATCCTTGCGAAGGATCGCGTTGGCCACGCCCGCGACAGCGTCTGCACCATAAATCGAGGACGAGCCGTCGAGCAGGATTTCGATCCGGTCGAGCAGGATGGACGGAATGAGGTTAAGATCGGGTGACGACGGCGCGCCCTCGACGCCTGACGGCGAAAGCCGGCGGCTGTTGACCAGAAGGAGCGTCCGGTTGGCGCCAAGGCCGCGCAGGTTCACTTCCGCCGCACCCGGGCCATTGTCGAGGACGAACTGGTTGAAGGTCGCGTCAATCTTGAGACCGGAATTGGCCGTCGAGCTCTGCAGGATATCGGTCGCGCTGACCAGGCCGGCATTGCGCTCGACATCGGCCTTCAGCACCTGCACCGGCGAGGTCGAGGTGAATTCGCTGCGCTGGAGGCGCGAACCGGTCACGACGATCTTGTCCTGGGTAAGGTCTTCGCCGTCTTCGGCCTCGTCATTGACAGTGACCAGCTCTTCTTCTTCGGGCTCGACCTCCTGAGCATACGCGCTGACCTGCAGCACACCAAAGCTTGCTCCCGCAAGGAGCAGGCCCTTCATCGTCCTGTTGAACCCAAAGGTATTGAAACGCATGATCATTCCCCTGTCTGATGAAACCATTTGTTGCACACTTGCGGCGACCGAGGGCATCTCGCCCCCCTCAGCCCCGGTTCTTGGTGATAAATTGCTCGCGCCTCGTCACAGAATTGTCAATCTCCTTGAAGGTTAATTTCTTAAACGGGCTGTAATACGCGTTGCGTGTTGCGTTTCTGCCACACGCTTGAGCAATGCGCGGGGCCGCTTGCGATGATCCGGCTGATGTCCGATAAAGGGCGCCGAGGATGTCCACAGGAGGGCTCAGCACATGAAGCAGGCTCTATTGACACTGGGTCTTGCGCTTTTCGCCGTGACGGCTGAGGGGCAGAGCCTTGAAACCAGCCTGAAAGATTGTCAGGCAATCGCGCAGGCCGACCTGAAACTGGCCTGCTTTGAGCGCCTGGCCGATTCGGTTTCGCAATCGGAAGCCGGCGCGCCGCCCTCCCCCGCGAATAGCGCCGGCGCAGGCACGCCAGACACGCTGGCCGGCAATCCGCCCGTTTCGCCCGGCCCCGCAATCGCTGCCGGGCAGGATGAGCCTGCGGTGAATGTCGCGACCACGCCGGCGCCGGCCCCGCGCTCACGCGAGGAGCTGTTTCCCGAGCCGGCCAGCAAGCCATCTTCCTACCGCGCCACGATCCGGCGCGCAGAACATTCCCCTCATGGCAAGCTCTATGTCCAACTCACCAATGGCGAAGTCTGGAAACAGACCTCGCGCGGAGAGTTTGCACTGCCCGGGCCCGGAACCCCGGTGACGGTGAGCCGCAGCGCGCTTGGCGCCTGGTTTCTCGATTTCGACGATATCGGCGATGAAATCAGGATGTCGCTGAAGCGATAACGCAGCCACCGGAACGTCCGGGCTGGAAAGACCCTGCCCGGCCTTCGTGGATCACAGCATCTGCCGCCACGCAGCAGGCCCTGCCCAGTGCTGCCTCCCGCATTAGGCTGACGGTGACCGGCCTTGTCTCTGGTGACGGGAAAAATTCCCGTCAATCGCATGGCCGGCCCTTGCGCTTGAAGTGCATCTGGGTTTTAGCAGTTATAAAATAACATTACCCAATCGAGAGGTCATCGCATGAAACAGGAACTGGTCTGGATTGTCGGCGCCACGGTCTGGCTTTCGGCACCGCAGGTCACCGCGCAGGAAGACGACACATTCGTTGCCTCGCCGGTCATCGTCACCACGCCGGGCCCGGCGCGCGCCGCCGATGAGCTGATCGGCAATGCCACTGCAATTGACCGCGAGGATATTATAGAGCGTCTTGCTGGCTCGCTCGGCGACACGCTGGAGCGTGAGCCCGGCGTCTCCACGACCTTCTTCGGCCAGGGTGCGAGCCGGCCTGTGTTGCGAGGGCTAGGCGCCGAGCGCGTGCAGGTGCTGACCAATGGCATCGGCGTGATCGATGCGTCCGCCGCCAGCCCCGACCACCAGGTGGCAGCCGATGGCATTGATGCGGAAAGGATCGAGATCCTGCGCGGGCCAGCGGCGCTCGCCTATGGCGGCCAGGCGATTGGCGGCGTGGTCAACGTGATTGACGGCCTGATTGCCGAAAGCCTGCCGGAAAAGCCCGTCTCTGCCGACCTGTTCGGCGCCTATAACAGCGTCAATGAGGGCAGCGAACTGGCCGGACGCGCACAGTTTACCGGCGGTCCGTTCGTGCTGTCGCTGTCAGCTTCGGACCGCGATTTCGACAATTATGATATTCCCGGCTTTGCCGAATCCGCCGCCTTCCGCGCAGCTGAAGAAGCCGAGGAGGCGGAAGAAGAAGGCGAAGGCCATGAGGAGGGCGAGGAAGTCCGCGGCACGCAGGAAAATTCCTTCCTTGAAACCCAAACCTACGCTGCCGGCCTGAGCTGGGTTGGCGACAATGCCTTTTTCGGCGTTGCCGTGCGCCAGCAGGAGGCCCTCTATGGCCTGCCCGGCCACAGCGAGGAAGGGCATGGCCATGGTGAAGAGGAAGGCGAGGAAGAAGAGCACGGAGAGGAAGAGCACGAAGAAGAAGAGGAAAACCCCTTCATCGATCTCGAGCAGACCCGGATTGACCTGCGCGGCGGCGTTTCAATCAATAACGGCTTGCTGACCGACATTATTGGTACACTGGCCATTGCAGATTACGAGCATACCGAGTTCGAAGCCCCCGGAGAGCCCGGAACCGTTTTCGAGTCCGAAGGTGTCGAGGGCCGGGCTGAGATCGGCCATGTGCTTGGTGGTTTCGAAGGCTCGGTCGGCCTGCAATATCTCGACAAGGATCTGACAGCCGTCGGCGATGAAGCCTTCATCACACCGACCGACACGACGAGCATCGGCGTGTTCCTCTATGAAACCCGCGAATGGGACAGCGGCGCGGGCATCGAAGGCGGCCTGCGCCTTGAAACCGTCGAGCTCGATAATGCCGTGTCCGGAACGGTCGATTTCGACCTCGTCAGCGGCTCGCTCGGCGTGCATCGCCATCTTGATGGCGGCGTCTTCATCGGCGCACAGGCCTCCTATACCGAGCGTGCGCCCAATGAGAGCGAACTGTTCGCCTTCGGCCCGCACCTCGCCACCAGCCAGTTCGAGGTCGGCGATGAGACACTCGGAAAGGAACAGGGCCTCAACTTTGAGGGCACCGCGCGCATTCGCGGGACACGCGGCGGCATCGGCGTGAACCTGTTTGTCACCGATTTCACTGATTTCACCTTCCTGACCCCCGGTGTGATCGTCGAGGATGGCGTCG
>CAYXQV010000205.1:0-2801 GCA_964467505.1 uncultured Hyphomonadaceae bacterium
TGACATGCACCTTGAGCAGGGCATCTCCGGGCGGTCCGCCCATCGGCGAGGGCTGGCCCTGGCTCTTCAGTCGAAGGGTCTGGCCGTCACTGATACCGGGTGGAATATCGACATTCAGCGAGCGCCCGTCCGCCATGGTCATGCGTCGGCGCGCGCCGTTGACGCCATCCTCGAAGGCAATTTCGACGCTGTAGCGCAGGTCCTGGCCTTTCACCGGCCCGGTGCGCCGCCGCGTTCGCGTGCCACCGAAAATGCCAGACAGGATGTCGTCGAACGGATCGCCCTGCGGCCCGGCATGTCCGCCCGACTGGTAATGCCCCGAACCGAAACCACCCGCCCCGAACGGCGCGCGTTCATTCCCGTCGGCATCGATCTCACCGCTGTCATAGCGGCGGCGCTTTTCACGGTCACCGAGAATGTCGAATGCCACCGACACCTTCTTGAAACGGTCGGCCTTTTCCTCATCGCCGGGATGCAGGTCGGGATGCAGCGTCTTCACAAGCTGGCGATACGCCTTCTTGATGTCTTCGTCGCTGGCCGTCCGCGCGACGCCAAGAACCTTGTAGAGATCGCCGGTCAATTTTTCCCGCCTTCGACATGACTTCACACCCAGCCCTATAATTAGCGATCGATCTGCAGGATGGAAGTCCACGGACCAACGCGGCCATCCTCACCGACCTGGCGCACCCGGACTGCATCGGCATCCACAGGAAGGCTGGCGGCGCGCGCATTGACAGTTTCGGTCGCGCTGACAAGCCCTGCCATGCGCCATTCGACTTCGAAAATCTCGACACCAGCCGGTTCGGGCAATTCCCAGTTGTCATGATATCGCGGCCCGCGCGGCAACCATGTGAGCTGGCCCCCGCCTGCCCCGCTTGTCGCGGCCACCAGCTGCGCCGGCATCCATGGCAGGCCCTGCACGTCATGATGCGTCGCACGCCATTCATGCGCGCCATTGCCGGCCCGCCAGATCAGTTCGGTCGCCATCTCCTGCGCGGAGAACTCGGCACGCACCAGCGCACGGTCGACGAACACGACAATCGCCCCGGCCGGCGCACCACTGGCAGCGGCCAGGTCTGACCCGCCAAGGCCGCGCAGCAGCCCGTCCAGCCGGTAATCGCGCGCCCCTGTGAGTTCTGCGTTGCGAAAGCCGACATGTTCCCAGCCCGACCCGGTCTGCACAAGCAGTCCATTCTGACCGCCCAGAACGGCCAGGCGATCGGCACTGGCGAGGCCAGCCTGTGACATCTCCACAGCAATTGTTGCCGCCCTGTCCCAGCGTCCGACCGGCCCCGGCGCAAGCGGTTCGCTCAACCGGCCGATCAGCGCGGGCGTGTCGATCCGAGCGCGCCATTCGAGCGTTTCGGCGCTGGCGCCTGCGCGCACATCGACGGTCCCCGGCCAGGGGTCTGCGGCGGCTGCGAGAAGCGGACGCGGGTCGTTTCCGGCCCTCTGCAGGTATGGTGCATCGATCACGACCAGTTCGACAGGCGCCGGCCTGACTGCCGGTATGCCCGGCGATGCAAGCGCGCCAGCCCGGCGCGGCGGTGGCCCTGCCCGCGCCTGTGAGAGCGCGAACCGGTACGTGCCATCTGAAAACTCGCCACTTTCGACCTGCCAGACCGCTCCCCCGTCACCGAGATGGAGCCGGTCGCCCGGACCGATCTGGAGGCCCTCAGGACCGGTGCTGATCGCGGCGGTCTCCTGCGTCTGGCTTCTTTCCAGAAGGTCGCGGGCAATCTGTTCGGCCTGCGCCGGCGACAGGCTGAGCGGGAGCTCGACAAGCCGCGTATTGCGTGGGTCACCTCCGGGCCTTCGGGCCTGCGCGATTGCAGGCAGGTAGTCGTGCTGCAGGTCACCATAAGCCAGCTGCACCCTGCCGGGCGACTTGTCCATCAGCGCGCGCGACACCGACAGTCCCGGCTCGGCAAGCCTGGCGCCTGGCCATTCAACCTGCCGTGCAGTGTCGCTTGTCGTGAATGTGAGCACGCCTTCGCGCTCGCTTGCCTGCAGCATGCTCGCCGTGGCAAATGGCTCGATGGCGGCGCGCAGGCTGTGCACGCCGTCGAGCACATAGCCTTCGACCAGGCCATTGACCCCGCTGCAGTCGATCTCTTCCAGCCCCGCGCGCTGGGCGAGATCGCAAACCAGATCGGCAAGCGGGGCCAGCCCGGTGCGTCCGTTGAGCCAGTGCCCGCGCTGCCAGTTGGCGCCATCGCTCCACAGGTCGCTGCGCGCAGGCCAGGCCGGGAATGGCCGGCCATCCCATGCCCAGACAAGCGCCTCCTCAACCGCGGTCGAGGTCGCGAAATGCCCCAGCACGCTGGCCAGCGCCCGCGCCTGGAAGACGTCATCGCGCGCACCGCTCGAATAAGGTGGCAGCGCGCTTTCCGAACTTTTCGGATCAAAGAAGAGGTTCGGCGAATTGCCGCCCTTGTCGACAGCAGGAAACCCGATTTCCGATAGCCTGACCGGCTTTGAGCCCGCCACCCAGGCGGTCGGCGATGCATTGCGTACGCCGCCGGGACGCTCGTGATGAGGCTGGCTCCACCAATTGTCGATATCCTTGGCGCGGAAGATCCAGTTTTCGCCATGCGCGGTGTCGATGATCGGTGTTCGCTCCTGCGCATCGCGCGCGGCCAGGTCACTGTAATACCAGTCATGGGCCTCACCGCCGGCAATGTTTGCCGCGAGATAATCGGCGTCGTCAGGCGCATGGAAACCGGCCAGCGCATCGAGATGACCATCACCATCGCGCCAGTCACCCATAGGCGGGTACCAGTCGATCCCGACAAAATCGA
>CAYXQV010000205.1:2901-4885 GCA_964467505.1 uncultured Hyphomonadaceae bacterium
TCACCATCGCGCCAGTCACCCATAGGCGGGTACCAGTCGATCCCGACAAAATCGATATCACCATGAGCCCAAAGCGGGTCGAGGGGAAAATTGACATCCTGGCTACCATCGCCGGGAAGGTGGGCGCCATATTCCGTCCAGTCTGCGGCATAGGAAATCTTTGTGGCTGGCCCGACAATGGCGCGCACATCACTGGCAAGCTGGACCAGCGCGTCCACGAAAGGATAGTTCCCCGCCGCGTCGCGCAGGCGCGTCAGGCCCCGGAGTTCAGAGCCAAGCAGCACCGCCTCGACGCCGCCAGCCGCCCTGGCCAGCATCGCCATGTGCAGGGCGAAGCGACGATAGCCCCAGTCGTCGTGCGCGCCGCTATAGGCCACAAGCCCGCCGTCAAGCGCAAAGTCGTCCGGCTGGACCTGCCCCATGAAGGCCGAGACTGCATCGCCGGCCAGCGCGCTGCCATCGGCAAGGCTGGTGATCCGGCCACGCCAGGGAAACGCGGCCTGCTCATCCGCGCCATACGGATCGGGCAGGCCATTGCCGGGCGGCACGTCCATGAACAGGAAGGGCGAGACGGTCACATTGATCTGCGCAGCCTTCAGCGCTTCAATCGCTTGGATCACCGCTCGGTCGGCAGGAGTGCCGCCATAATTGGGCTCACCATCGGTTGCGCCCGACACGAGAAAGGCATCTGCGCGGCGCGTGCTGCAAACTTCCCACTTCCACGGAACCGTCTCTTTCTCGCGCGTTTCGATGCCGGGCCTGACCAGACAGTGCTCGGCGCGCAGGTCGCTACCGAACCAGCCCACTGTCAGCGCCGCACTGCGAAGATTCGGAAAGGCGTCCACCAGCTGGTCGAGCGAGACGAGAAAGTCGGCCCGCCCGTCATGCGTGTTCGCGTTGATGGGGCTTTCGCGGCCGGGAAACTGCCGGGTGGAGATCACCTCGGTGGCGTAGACGAACTCGCCTGATGCCGGAATGATGTTGACGCCCGTCACATGCTCGCGCGGCCCGCCATGGGATCCGCGCGCTGGCGGGGCCTTCAACACCTCGAAGGAAAATTGGGGCACGCGGTTTCCGAACCGTTCCAGCGACAGGTCCTCGAACACGATATAGGCAATCGCTCGATATCCCGGCACCTGCCCCTCGCCCTCGACCGCCTCGATCAGCGGGTCTGGCTCCTGGTCCTCGCTGCCACGATAGATGCGGTGATTGATATCCTTCAGCGTGAGCGGCTCACCATTCGCCCAGATCCGGTCGACACGCTGGATCTCACCTTCACAGATCGCCACCGCAAAGCTCAGGCTGTAGCGATAGCTCGACACCGAAGGCCCGCCCTTGCCAGCGGTGTCCTCGCGGCGGGTCTCACGGAAGCGCGCCGCCCATATCACCTGGCCGCCCACCCGCGCGCGGCCATAGACATTGGGAATGCCCGCCCCTTCCCGGCTCTCGGTCAGGTGTATCGCCTTAAGCCTCGGGCCTTCACGGCCGGGCGAGAACAGGGCCGCATCGATGGCATTGCCGGCAATGGCGCCGGCCGCACGCCCGATCGCTGCGCCGCCAAGCGTGCGGCCAAACAGGTTCAGGCCGCCGGGAAGAAAGCGCGCACCTGCCGCCGCGCCCGCCTCGGACAATACGATCCGTGCCATCTTGTCAGGTCTCCAGTCCAGGGAAGGAAAAAGCCGCCGCAATACGCCGGCGCCACCATGGGACGAGCCGGGTTTCGGTCACCGAACGGCCCCAATAGGCATGAATGATCCGGCGCGCTTCATCACCGTCGGCGCGGCTGACAATCGCGCAGTGCTTGGCCGGACAGCCCGGCGCCATGCGGAACAGAAGCACGTCGCCATCTCGCGCACCACCAACCGGAATTTCGACGAGATATTTCCGGGCCGCGTCAAGCAGCCTTTCATCGCCGCTTGCCTCGGCCCAGTCGGGCGAATAGGCCGCAACAGCTTGCGGCTCGCAGCCATGAAATTCGCGCCAG
>CAYXQV010000206.1:0-4865 GCA_964467505.1 uncultured Hyphomonadaceae bacterium
GCCGACACCGCGCCGTGCTTCGCTTTGGCTGTTCGCGTCGCTGATGGTGAACATGTTGCTGATCGGGCTGTTTGCCGGGCATCTTCTGGGCGGGCAGGGCGGGCAAGGCGGGCGCCATGACGCGCGCAGTGGCCCGCCGCCCCCCGGTGAGGCGCAGATTGCCCGCAGTCTGGTCATGACCCTCGATGAGGACGACCGCCCGGCGATGCGAGCGGCCCTGCGCGAGGCGATGGGGGGCAATCGCGGCTCCGTCCGGCAGATGTACGAGGCCCGCGCGGCACTGGTCAGCGCGCTGCGCGCCGAGCCCTATGATGCCGGTGCGGTCACCGCTGCCTTCGAGCAGATGCGCAGCGAGGAACTGCGCTTCAAGACGGCGTTCCAGGAGGCATTGGCGACGCAACTGGAAACCCTGACACCGCAACAGCGCCAGGCCCTTGCCGAACGGCTGGAAGCGCACCGCGCAAATCCCCGCCGCGGCCGTCGCGGGCACAGGTGAGTGTGCCGGCAGTTGATCCTCCCCCCACCTGGCGCTCAGGACTGGCGGTCATTGCTGATCCAGTCGAGCAGGGCGGCGACCCGGACAAGCCTGAAAACCGGCCCGACCAGCGGCCAGTGTGCGGCGCGCGCAAAGAGGTTGGCGCTTGCGAGTATGAAAGAGCGCTTGACCTTTGAGCGCGGCAGGCCGGCAAGGCTTTCATAGTCTGCGAGGGTGACCTGACGGCGGGCCGGTTTTTTACCTGTCGTTTGCGCGAGCCGGGCGCGCCGGGCGAGGTCGGCTTCGATATATTTCGACGACAGGCTCGATGCGGTCACGAGCCGGCCCGGCGCATCGCGGGCAAGGTCTTCGAGCGCGTCAAGGATTGTGTCGGCGGGATCGCCTGGCAGGGCGAGATGGTCCGCGATCCAGTCTTCGCGCAGCCGGCCGAGCCGGTCATTGAGGAAGTCATCCATTGTGATCGCCCGCCCGCTGGGCAGGAAAAAGCGCGCGCCCCAGACCGGCGCATTGAAACCGAAATCGATCAGCGTGTTGAAGGCAATATCGTGCGACAGCGCTTCGACCGCCGATGTCGAACTGAGCGTCAGGCAGTGATCATGCGTTTCGAAAAGTTCCGTGATCGGCGTATAGGTCAGCTCGAAATTGCCGGGGAGTTCCCGGTTGCGGGCGACAGTCTCCAGCAAGGTCTCGAAGGGATGCAGTTCGGGGTTGAACGTGTTGCCGGCCGGTCTGTGGCGTGGGCGAAGCGTCACCTGGCGCGCGGGATGGCGCTGCGCATAATCAAGCAGGAAGCTGAGCAGAAGCCTTCTGTCTCCGACATGTCCGGGCAGGCTGGGCTGGGCTGCAAACAGGACCCTGCTTGGCGGTTTGTCGTCGATGCGGCGCACCCGCTGCGCCATGTCGGCGGGAAAATAGGGCAGGCCCACCGTGATAATGCGGGCGGGATCGAAGCCAAGCGGCGCGCAGGCCGAGCGGAACAAGGCGGCATCATGGACGCAATTGGCAAACAGGAGATCGCCGCCCGAGCGGCCTGCCAGGCCGCCCAGTTCGTTTTCCAGCACCAGCCCGGCATAGGCGCAGGCGACAATCGGGCGCGGCCCTCCCCTTGAGGCGAGGGCCTGGCGCAGTGTGAGGATGAATTCCTGGCTGCTCCGGCCGTCGACAAGCAGGAAGATGGCGTCATAATCGCCAGGCGCCGGCGAGGCGGCGAAGGCCTGCGGGCTTGCAGAAAACAGTTTTCTGTCGCCAACGATTGCCTGTGCATCAGAATGCGAAGTGCTGCGAAGCGTGTCGTCCAGCCTCAGGAAATCGATGCTGGCGCCCCTGGCTGCAAAACGACGCGCCAGGCTTGCACCCCATTTGAAGCCGGAGTCGAAACGCGCTACGCAGAGTGTCTTCATCACGCGCCCGCCTGTCTATCGTTCGACTGAAACGATGCGGCCGGCATCCATGGTGAACAGCACGTTGGACCATTTGCGCAGCCGCGCATCATCATGGCTGGCCACGACAACGATCTGCGCCTCATCCATCATTTCGGTCATGCGGGTATCAACCTTCTTGCGGAATTCAGGGTCCCCCGCCGTGATCCACTCGTCCAGCAGCATGATATCGGGCCGGAACGCAGCCGCTGTGGCAAACAGAAGGCGCATGACCATGCCCGAGGAATAGGTCTTCATGGGCATGTGGATATAATCACCAAGCTCGCTGAATTCCTCGATCTCGGGTATCAGCGCCTCGATCTGGCGTTTCGAAAGGCCCTGCATCAGGCCGCGAAAGATGATATTCTCGCGACCGCTAACCTCCTTGTTGATGCCGAGACTGAGGTTGAACAGGCTCGCGACCCGCCCTTTGATGCTCAATTCGCCGCTTGTCGGGGTATAGATTCCCGCCATGGCTCTCAAAAGCGTCGACTTGCCCGCACCATTGTGTCCGCGCAGGCCGATCCTGTCACCAGGCTGCAGGTCGAAATTGATATTTTCCAGCGCCACGACCCCGCGCCGCCCGCGATCATCCTCGATGATCCGCCCGCCAACCTTGTTGCGGCGCGCACCGCCATTGTCCGGGGCCAGTCGCGCAGGAAACCGCGCATCCGAGCCGAGCAGCGGAAAGACAAGAGAGACATTTTTCGCAATCAGGTGGGGCATGGGTCAGAGCCAGAACACAATTCGGTGCCGGAAAAAGCTGAACAGCAGGAAGACAAGCAACATACCGCCAGCCGTGATGCCACCCACCACCTGCCAGCTGAGTATCGGAATTGTTCCCTCCAGAAGCGGTGTGCGGGCGATCGCGATGAAATGAGTGAATGGATTATATTGCGCGATGCTGGCCAGCGAGCCGATATCTTCCGGTACCCACAGGACAGGGGTCAGGAAATAGACGATGGACATCCCGGTCGCGAGAAGGTGGGACAGGTCGCGGTGGCGCGTGCTGAGCAGTCCCAAAAGGGCCGACACCCAGAATGCATTGAGAAAATAAACTGCGAGGACGGGCGCGATACTGAGCGCGAAATTCACCGAATAAACCCTGAAATAGACGCAGATCGCGATCACGGGAAGTAGTGAATAGGTTGCCACGATCAGGTTGCGCAAGATCGATCTGTAGACATAGATCGAAAGCGGCAGGGACTCGCTCTTGATCCATGTTTCGGCATTCACGAAGACCGCAGCTCCATCGACAATGATATTGCTGAGGAAACGGAAGATCAGGTAGCCGACCGACAGGTAGACGGCGAAATAGGCGATCGACTGGCTCGAAAGCACGCTGAAGATCGTTACCTTGGCCGCAACAAACAGACAAAACGAGATAAAGACCCAACCCACGCCCAGCCAGGAGCGGCGATAACGCGTGATCAGGTCATTCCAGGCCAGCCTTGACCAGAGCTGCCAGCGAAACGAACCGCGCGCGAAGTCTGCAAGAGCCGCCAGGGGGCGGAACGGGGGAAGAAACCACAAATTGCACCCTCTACTCATTCAACTTCGACTGCCTGGCTGGAAAATCGCTCCACAGGCCATCGGTCATTACGCCGGGCACGGTGTTGCCGGTGCCTGAATGTGTGTATGCATGACAAGGTGAACGCATATCAAGAGGAGAACCTGCATTGACCGCGCAGCGAACGCCAGCAGGGCATCCGAAGCATTTTCGCGATATCGAGGGGCATGCTTCGGCGGTCAGGCGACATTTCATTGATGGCGACCTGCGTCCATGCCTGATATTGGGCAACGGGCCGAGCCTCCTGGCACCGGAAACCGCGCATCTGGCGCAATGGGCCGCTGAGTCCGATGCCAATGTGTTCCGGATGAACTGGTTCTTCCTGGAGAGGTCTGGCGCGTTCGGGCGCCGGGTCGATGGCTATTTCTGGACGGTTTGCGAACCCGCCCTCGAAGATGCGCTGGAGCGCGAAATCGCCGGCTCGAAATATGAGTTCGGTGCCTTCCTGTCGCCGATGCGCAGCCAATTGGAGCAACTCGCCAAACCCCCGCCTGGCGCGCCGCATTTCGATCCCTGGGTCCTGCTCAGCGGATACGGGGAAATTGCAGAGGCGATGAGTGAACGGCCATTGCCGACGACCGGACTGCAGGTTCTTGCCTTCGCGCTGGCGCTGGGGTGCCGCGATATCGCGATGGCTGGGATCGATCTCTATGAAAATCCCGATCAGCGCTATGCCTGGCAAGTCCCCTCATCGGTGCGGCGCAGCTTGCCGAAGAAGGACACGGTTCCGGGATATGAACCCGCCCACAGCCGGGCGCGCGACCTGGCCTTTCTCGATCTTCTGCTCGGCGTGTTTGCGGACGCGAGGATTGATGCGGTCAGCGCGTCGCAGGACCTTCTTGAACGGCTGGCGGCCCATGCTGGCCGGGCAACGGGGCACCAGACGCGCTCGCCCGCACCCCAGCCTGACGCATTCGCGCGCTTTGCGATGAGCCGGCCGCGTCCGGCAATGGCCGGAGAGCCCGGTCTGGTGGCAACAACGCAGTCGCAGGGTGCGGTCGCGCGAATTGCCTGCCCGCACGCGCCGGCTTCGGTGCCGCTGGAGATCGCCGCGCATCGCGAGCGCCGCCGCGCGGGCCTCGAATTGCAGCTTGACGATGCGCAGTGGACGACGCGCCAGAGATCGGCCTTTGCGCGCTTGCTCGACGGGCAGATCGCGTGCAGCGCCGAGGCGGACACGTCGGCGCCGATGGGGGCGCGGTTTGCCTATGCCACTTTCGCGACGCAATCCTACATGCCGGGGCTCAAGGCGCTTGCCAGCTCGCTGCGCCGTGTCAGCGACCTGCCTTTGCTGGTGCTGACCACGGAACCTGCCTCAACCCGAAATGGACATTGGAAGAATTTTGGCAAAAGAAAAAATGCTTGGCCGTCTGGCGGGATT
>CAYXQV010000207.1:0-4850 GCA_964467505.1 uncultured Hyphomonadaceae bacterium
GATACATCGCGCACACGGTCGTCACCATGAAGCCGACCATGTTCAGCGACAGGATGCGTGTCACTAAGGCTGTGTTTTCGGCGACCGCGCCCGGACGCGCCAGCTCTGCACCCTGCAGCGTGGGTGCGGCATCGGCAAACAGCCAGCGAAACATCGGCCCGGCCAGCAGGTAGATGATCGCTGTCAGCAGCAGGCCGAGCAGTATGGCAATGACGAAGCCGCGCCGGAAGATCCGCGCGCTTTGTGCCGCCTGTCCGCGCCCGACACATTCCGATGTCAGCACCTGCACGCCGAGCAGCAGGCCCATGCCGAGCCCCAGCGACACACCGATCGGCAGCCAGGAATTGAGAACAAATGGCAGCTCGCCCGGTGCATTCTGGCCAAGCACGATCGCGTCGGTGAGGCTCATCAGCATCATCGACATGCGGCTGATCGCAATCGGCAGTGACAGCCGGATGAGATCGGTAATGTCTGCCGCCCGCAAGCTGGCAGGCCGGGCCCGCCTGTGCATGGCGGCTCTCCTTATCCCGCTGCGCGGCGGGGCTGAGCAGTTGCGCCACGATCGACGCTCTGAAGCTTTTCTGCGAGCAGGAAGGCCAGTTCAAGGGCCTGTTCACCATTCAGGCGCGGATCGCAATGCGTGTGGTATCGCGATGACAGGTCGGCTTCGGTAATCTCGCGCGCGCCGCCGATACATTCGGTGACATCCTGGCCGGTCATCTCGAAATGCACGCCGCCGGGATAGGCGCCTTCCGCAGAGACGATGTCGACGAACTGCTCGACTTCCGAGAGAATGCGATCGACCGGTCGTGTCTTGAAGCCGCTATCGGTCTTCAGCGTGTTGCCATGCATCGGGTCGCACGACCAGACAACCGTGCGCCCGCTTTCCTGCACAGCGCGCACGAGTGGCGGCAGACCCGCAGCCACACCCTCAGAGCCGAACCGCGCGATCAGCGTCAGCCGACCGGGCTCATCATCGGGATTGAGCGCATCTATCAGGGCCAGCAACTCGTCGCGCTCCAGACCCGGCCCGCACTTGATCCCGAGCGGATTGCGCACGCCCTTGCAGAAATTGACATGAGCATGGTCGAGCTGGCGCGTGCGATGGCCAATCCACAGCATGTGCGCAGATGTGTCGTACCACTCGCCGGACGTGGAATCGATCCGCGTCATCGCTTCCTCAAACCCCAGAAGCAGGGCTTCATGGCTTGTGTAGAAGTCGACCTGTTCGAGCTGGGGGACGCGATCAGGAGCGATCCCGCAGGCCTGCATGAAGTCGAGAGCCTTGGAAATCTGGTCCGCGAGCGTCTGGTAGCGCTCTCCCTGCGGGCTGTTTTCGACAAATCCCAGCGTCCAGCGATGGACATTGGCGAGATTGGCATAGCCGCCCTGGCTGAAAGCGCGCAACAGGTTGAGCGTGGCCGCCGATTGCGAATAGGCTTGGACCAGGCGTTCGGGGTCGGGGATACGCTCTTGCGGCGTGAACCCCATCGCATTGATGTTGTCACCGCGATAGGAGGGAAGCTCCACACCATCCTGCGTCTCGACCGGCGAGGAGCGCGGCTTGCCGAACTGGCCGGCGATCCGACCGACCTTCACCACCGGCTTGGCCGCGCCGAATGTCAGCACCACAGCCATTTGCAGGATCACGCGGAACGTGTCGCGGATCGTGTCGGGGTGAAACTCCTTGAAGCTCTCTGCGCAGTCGCCGCCCTGCAGCAGGAATGCCCGGCCCGCCGCAACCTCGCCAAGGCGTGCCTTCAGCTTGCGTGCCTCGCCGGCAAACACCAGCGGCGGATAACCTCTCAGCCGATCCTC
The DNA here is from genome assembly GCA_964467505.1 of uncultured Hyphomonadaceae bacterium. Lineage (GTDB taxonomy): Bacteria > Pseudomonadota > Alphaproteobacteria > Caulobacterales > Hyphomonadaceae > UBA5336. The sequence continues at coordinate 1,819 of CAYXQV010000207.1, forward strand.
GACCGCTTTCAGTGCCGCCTGGTCGGGATAGTCTTCGGGAATGTGCCTGGCCGGCAGTTCGCGCCAGCTATTGGGTGTCCATGCCATTTTCTTGCTCCAATGAACCGGCTAAGAACCACACTCGCAGTCTGTTCTCAAGCTTCACAGGAAATTCGTGTCATATGTGCTGGCTCCGGGTGCCCACTTCGCCTTAGTGGTGCCAGCCACCGATTCGCATTCACCAGGGAAATGCCGTTTTCATGTCGCACGCCTATATCGCGCACGCGCCCGAGGATCTCGACACGCTGCTGGAAGTGCATGAGGCGCTTCGAAGGGCCGGGATCAGCGACTGGTATCCGCCAGCCGACCGCAACACGATCAGCGCAGCTGAGTTGCAAAGGCGCACTGAGGACTCCTTTGCGATGCTGGTGCTGGTCTCGGGCAATGCGATGCGCGCACGCGAGGTTCGTGAGGATATTGAACGCGCACGGGCTGCTGGCATCACACTGATCGCCTACCGGATCGACGGGGCGCGGCTGGCAGGGGCGATCAAGTCGCACCTGGCCCCCGATCTGAGGCTGAATGCCGGCGAGGACGGCGCGCTCGACGCGCTCGTTGCGCAAACGCGGCGCGCCTATCATCGCCGCTGCCCGGTGCTGGCCGTGATGAACCTCAAGGGCGGTGTCGGCAAGACCACAGTGGCCAGCCAGGTCTTCGGGACCTGGCAGGCAGAAACCCGCCGGCGCGTGCTGCTCGTCGATCTTGATCCACAATACAATCTCACACAGGCCTTTTTCGACATGGATGTTGCCGATGGCTTCGCGGCAAAGGACCGGTCGGTGATTTCGCTGTTTGAAAAGAGCCGCCTGCATGCCAGCGGCGTGCCCTCGCCGGCGGCTGACTGGACGCGGCTTTCAACCGAGCCGTTTTCGCCGGCAGCCCGGCGCGACTTGGTCCATGAATTGCTGGCGGACGGCGGCCCGGCCGGGCGACTGGATCTCGTCTCCGGCCAGTTTGAAATCTCGAAATATGCCTTTGCCACTGATCATGGTGCGCTGCAGGCCATCAAGTCGAACTTTCTGGCGACCGTGGAGCATTTGCGCAGCCAGTATGACCTGATTGTCTTCGATACCAATCCAAACGCGACCTTCCTGACAAAATGCTGCCTGGAAGCGGCTGACCGTGTGCTTGCGCCCATGCATCCCGATGTCTACTCGCTGCGCGGGGTACGCCTGCTCAACCAGGTGATCGACGAACATATCGATCCCGACAAGCGCCCGGCACTGTCGGTGCTGTTCAATGCGGTGGCTCGCCGCGAGCAATCGACATTCGAGGCCGATGCGCGCAATGGCGTCTACAATGCGGCTGCCGGCTTTCGCCTGTCGGGCGCTCTACTGGGCGCGGCCATTCCGCGCTCCGGCCATCTTGCCGTCAAGCTGGCGCCGGAACCCGACACCGCGCCCTGGCGCCGCCTTGTCATCCACCATTCGCGCGGCGGGGGCATCAAACCGATGCGTGAGGCGCTGAGGGCCGTGGCTGCGGAGTTCTCGAAATTGCATGCCGGCCACCTGGCCAACCGCCAGGGCGCGGACTGATCCGCCAGCGAGGCCATTTCATGGTGTCATTCATTCGCAGGGAGGCCCGCTGGCTCGGCGCCGGCTTCCTTCTGACCTTCTTTTCCGGCTTCGGTCAGACCTATTTCATATCCCTGTCAAATGATGCGCTGATGGCGCGTTTTTCGCTCGGTCATGGCGGCATCGGCCTCGTTTATGCTGCGGCGACACTGACAAGCGCGGCAATCCTTCTTGAACTGGGAAAGATCGTGGACCGTGTGTCCACGCGCAGTTCCGTCATGATCATTGTTGCCGGGCTCTGCATCTCCTGTCTTCTGGTGTCCCTGGCCGGGGAGATCTGGGTGTTGTTTTTCGCGCTCGTGGGCTTGCGCCTGTTTGGCCAGGGCATGATGAGCCATGTCGCGATGACGGCGACGGGGCGCTGGTTCGAGGCCAACCGCGGACGCGCGGTCAGTCTCGTCGCTTTGGGTCACCCGGCAAGCGAGGCTGTGCTGCCGCCCGTAGCGATTGCAGTGCTCCTTGGCTTTGGCCTGCACGAAATGTGGTTGATCGGCAGCGCGGTGCTCGCGCTTGTTGCCCTTCCCGTGCTGTTTTTCCTGCTTTACCGCGAGCGGGTCCCGAATGCGCCTGCCGGTCGAGCCGGCGACACGGCCGACCGCATGAAGATTAACTGGCGGCGGAGGGACGTGCTGCGCGAGCCGGTCTTCTTCGTGTTGTTGCTCGGCGTTCTCTGCCCGCCTTTCATGGTCACGGGTCTGTTCTTTCACCAGCAGCACCTTATCGCGATCAAGGACTGGCCGGCGGGTCTCTGGGCCGCCGGTTTCACGGTATTTGCCGCTGCGCAGGTGGCAAGCTCGCTTGTCTCGGGCGCGCTGACAGACCGGTTTTCGGCCCGCGCACTTTTGCCCTTCTACCTGCTTCCGCTGGCTGTTGCGCTTGTCTTGCCTGCATTGCTCAATCCGTCTGTGACGATATTTGCCTTGATGGTCCTGCTCGGGCTGACGGGCGGTGCGGCGACAACGATCATGGGTGCGATCTGGCCGGAAGTGTTCGGCGTGAAATATCTCGGCGAGATACGTGCGCTGACCTTTGCGGCAATGGTGGCCGCGACTGCCACCTCACCTGTCATCACAGGTACGCTTGTTGATGCCGGGGTCCCCTTTCCCGCGCAGCTCGTCGTAATGGGCGGTTATTGCCTCTTGGCGAGCGGCGTGATGGGGCTTATCCAACCCCGACTGGCCGCGCTCGCCTGCGACGAGACCCGGCCACGCAGTGCGCCTCAAGGCTGATCCCACCGAATCACAGGTCAAGAATGTCCGTCAAAGTCCGTTTCGCCCCATCGCCCACTGGCCGGCTTCATGTCGGCAATGTCCGCACTGCGCTGATCAACTGGCTGTTTGCCCGCCGCGAGGGCGGCAAGTTCGTCCTGCGCATTGATGACACCGACACCGAGCGCTCCACGGCGGAATATGAAGACCA
>CAYXQV010000208.1:0-4822 GCA_964467505.1 uncultured Hyphomonadaceae bacterium
CCCCGCCCTCGATGATCGCCTGCCGGTACTCGGCATAGGGCGGCGGATTGATCGATGGCAGGAAAGTGAGGTTCACACCGAACGGCTTGTCGGTCATCTCCCTCGTCCGGGCGATCTCGCGGGCGAGGTCTTCCGGTGTCGGCTGGGTCAGCGCGGTCAGTATGCCCAGCCCTCCGGCATTCGATACCGGCGCGGCCATCTCGGCATAGCCGACCCATTGCATACCGCCCTGCACGATCGGGTGTTCAACGCCGAATGCCTCGGTGAAGCGTGTCTTGATGGCCATTGGCTGTCCTCTCTTCCTGTCTGGTCCCCAAGCAGGCCCCGTGTTCGTAGATTTGCGACTATTGCTGCGTCAGCGTCCGTTGAAGTCCGGTTTGCGCCGCTCCATGAAGGCCGTCGTCCCCTCGCGGAAATCCTCGGTCTTCAGCAGCGGCAGCAGTTGCAGGAAGACGCGGTGGACGTGATCCTCGAAGCCGTCATCAAGCCCCATGCGCATCATGCGCTTGGACGCCTGCACCGCCAGCGGCGCATTTGCGGCGATCTCGGTGGCTAGCGCGCGGGCGCGGTCCGTCAGCTGGTCCTCGGACGCGATATCCGAGACAAGGCCGAGCGCAAGGGCGCCTTCGGCATCGAGCACGCGGCCGGTGAAGATCAGCTCGGCCGCCTTCGACCAGCCGATGAGACGCGGCAGCAACCATGTCCCGCCCGATTCCGGCGTGATCCCCCGGGCCACGAAAGCAGCCGAGAGTTTCGCCCTGTCGGAGACGATACGGATGTCGCAGCCCAGCGCCAGGTCGAGCCCATAACCCGCCGCCGAGCCCAGGGCACAGATCACCGGCTTGTCGATCTTGTTGAGCACGGTTGGCGGGGTGTTGCGCAGGTCCAGATTGGTCACCACACGGTCCGAGGTCAGGTTCTGCGCGCTACCGCCGCCGCGCAGGTCGAGCCCGGCGCAGAAGAACCGGCCCGCACCGGTAAGAATGATCACGCGCACATCGGGATCGGCATTCGCGGCCAGAAGATGCTCGCACAGACCGTCCAGCATGTCCGGAGAGATCGTGTTCTGCATATCGGGGCGGTTGATCGTGATCGTCGCAATCTGCGCGCGGGTCTCGCGCAGGACCGGATCGGTGCTTGTCAGAGTATCGGCCATGGGTCTGGCGCTCCTTCCTCACTTTGTCGGGACCACCTACGCAAATTGCTTGCGCAGCGCCTTCTTGTCGGGCTTGCCGACGGCAGTCTGCGGGATTGCATCGACAAATTCCACTCGTTTCGGTGCCTGCACCGCGCCCTTGTGCGCCTTGACGAGCGCCTGCAGCGTTTCGGCATCAACGCCTTGTCCGGGCCGCAGCACGACCGCCGCTGTGACCGCCTCGCCCCATTTCTCGTCGGGCGTGCCGAACACCGACACCTGCGCCACGGCCGGATGCTGGGCGATCACATTCTCGACCTCGCTCGGAAAGACATTGAAGCCGCCGGTAACGATCATGTCCTTCTTGCGGTCGACGATCCGGTAGAAGCCGTCGGGATCCTTGACCGCGACATCGCCGGTATGCAACCAGCCGCCGGCAAAGGTTTCGCGGTTGAGTTCGTCCCGGTTGAGATAGCCGTCCATGACCAGTTGGCCCCGCACGCAGATCTCGCCCGGCTCGCCATCGGCAACGGGCCTGTTGTCGTCGCCGAGCAGCGCCACGTCGAGCCACGGCACCGGCCGGCCACAGGAGGCAAGACGCAGCGGATTGTCCGGGTCATGCTCGGAGCGGCGCAGGGTGAACACCGTCATCGGCGCCTCGGCCTGGCCATAGAACTGGAAGAAGACCGGACCGATCCGCTCGAGCGCTTCCTTCAGGCGGGCCGGCGACATCAGCGAGGCGCCGTAGAACACCGTTTCGAGGCTGGAGAGGTCATAACTGTCGAAATCGGGATGATCGAGCAGGGCGTAGATCATGGTCGGCACCAGCATGGTGCAGGTGATCCGGTAATCCTGGATCGCTTTCAGCACGGCCCCCGGATCGAAGCCAGGCATCACGACCATGGTGCCATTCTTCAGCACCATAGGGCCAAACAGGCTGCCGCCGGCATGGCTGAGCGGGACCACGGCGAGGATGCGCGGCTCGACGGGCCATTCCCAGTCGGCCAGCATGATCTGCAGTGCCATCGCGCCGACACGCGGGCTGCCGGGGATCGCCTTCGGCTTGCCTGTTGTGCCGCCCGAATAGGCGAGCCGGGTGACGGTGCCGGGTTCGAGGATCGGGGCGACCAGCGGGCCCGGCGTGAACGTCTTCGCCTCGGCGAGAAGGTCCGTGCCGGTCTCGCCCTGACCGACGGAAAGGATCGATTTCAGCCGGTTCGTGCGCGTTTGCAGCTCTGCTGCGCGCGGGCCGAACTTTGCCGGGTCGTAGATCAGCACGTCGACCTCGCCATCCTCGATCGCAAACAGCTGGTCATCGGCCGAGCCCATGGGGTGCAGGGCAACAATGCAGCCGCCGGCAAAGCCGAGCGCATTGTGCAGCAGCAGCACCTCGATGGAATTGCCCGCGAGCAGCGCCACCCGTGCCCCATTCTCCACGCCATGCGCCTGCAGCGCCTGGGACACGGTGGATATCGCGTCGAGTATGTCACCACCGGTCCAGGGCTCTTGCCCCGCCATCGCAACGATCGGACGGTCCCGGTCGCGCATCAGCGCATTGACGATCGGGGAGACGGGGTGAAGCGAGGGATGCTTGTCGGTCATGGCCTGCCTTTGAGTATCCTATGAATTCGATATTTCGGCGACAGGCTCGAACGGACCGCCAAGGCCAAGCGAGCTGGCGATAAGGGAGTGATGCATTTCCGTTGTTGCCTCGGCGACCATCTTGGTGCGCGCGTCGCGCATGTAGCGATTGACCCCGGTCGAGTTCATCATGCCACTGCCGCCCCACATCTGCACGAGCTGGCTCGTGCACTCGAAGGCCGTGTCACAGATAAAGGCCTTGCAGCCCGAGCCCAGGGGCAGCGTCATCCCGCCTTCGTCGTGCATCCGTGTGGACGCATAGAGCATGGCGCGGCAGGCCTCGATCTTCGTCCAGATCTGCGCCATGCGGTCGGTCACCGGCGACAGCTGGGTCATCGGCGCGCCGTAGAGGTTGCGCTGCTTGATATAGTCCACGGTCAGGTCGAAGAGGCCTTCCATGCAGCCGAGCGATGTTGCGGCATGGCCGAGAAAGCTGACCTCATTGGCCGGGGCGTGATCGGCTGCGCCCGTCAGCAGGTTGCCAAGCACGTCATCGGCCGAGATCGAGACGTCGCTGAAGGCGATCGGGCCGGTATTGGTGCCGCGCCAGCCAAGCTTGTCCTCATAGGGATGAACCTCGAACCCCGTATCTTCGGCCTCGACGATCACGCAGCCATAGCCCTCCGCATCCTCCTGCCGGGTCCGGCACATGACGAGATAGGTCTTGGCGTGGCCCTGGGTGCAGAACAGCTTGTAGCCATTCAGGTGCCATCCATTGCCGTCCGGCGTCAGCCGGGTCTGGTGGAATGCGATATTGCCCGCACCAGACGGCTCGGTCTGGGAATAGGCCATAACGCGCTCGCCCGAGGCGGAAGGCGGCAGCAGGCGTCGCTTCTGCTCCTCACTGCCGAGAATGCGCACGGTTTCGGGGCAAAGGATCATCTCGACCGAAAGCACGCCGGCAAAGGCCGGGCTCGCCTTTGCGATCTCTTCGAGGATCAGGCAGGCCGTGGTCAGGTCGGCGCCAATGCCACCATATTCCTCCGGGATGAACACGCCGAGAAAGCCAAGTTCGCCGCAGCGTCTTGTCACCCATTCCGGCGTCGTTTCCGTAAGGTCGATCTCATTGGCGATCGGCATCAGTTCGGTCGTAGCGAACCGTGCCGCGACTTCGCGCATCGCGCGCTGGTCATCAGTCAGGAAATGGGACATTGACAGTCTCCCTCAGTCAGCAGCATCTGCGGCGGTTTCGATCTCTTGCAGCGAGGCCATCAGGCCTTCCAGTATCTCCGGATAGGCGCTCTGGCCCGTCGCCCGGCCGACACCGATCGCGGTGGCGAGCCCTTGCGAGGCCTCGTCGGAAAAGGCCGGCAGGACATAGAGCGCGTCCGCCTCGATGGCACCGAATACCTGATCGGCAAGCGCGGCAGCCGGCAGGCCGGCATCGACACCGGTGCGCATGAGCTGTTCGATGCTGGAGAGGACGGGGTTGTCCAGCCGCGCGCCGACCTTGCCCCTGATCGCTTCCGGTGTCGTCTTCTCCGGCGCCATGATGCCCGATTGCGACATGCCCGGCATCGCGATGGTAACCCCGATTCTGGAGATGCCCTGGGTCGCAAGGTCTAGATACAGCGCCTCGGTGAGCGCAACCACGGCATGCTTGGTCATCGAATAGGTGCAGAAACCGGGATTGACCGTGATCCCGGCACCGGAGGAGATCGTGATGACGTGACATGGATCGCCCTGCGCGATCATGGGCGGCACGAAGGCGCGGATGCCATGGCAGACCGAGCGCTGGTTGACCCCGATCACCCAGTCATATTCGGCCGCGCTGGTTTCCCAGGCGAGGCTGGAGGCGAAGACGCCGGCATTGTTGAAGAGCAGGTTCACCTTGCCGAAGCGCGCGAGGGCTGCAGTGGCGAGCGCATCCATGTCGGCGGCCTGCGAGACATCGGTACGCACCGTCAGCACCTTGCCTCCGGGCGACAGCAGCGCCTCGGCTTCGGCCAGCGCGTCCGCACGGATATCGGCGATCACCAGATGGCACCCGCGCGCCTGCGCCGCCTGGGCGAGCGCGAGGCCCAGCCCGCTTGCGCCGCCTGTCAC
>CAYXQV010000209.1:0-4811 GCA_964467505.1 uncultured Hyphomonadaceae bacterium
TCCAGATGCGCAAGGTCGCCGGCCACCTGTTCGGCTTCATGGGCCCGAAAAAGACCCAAATGCCCAAAGCCGCGCAGTAGGACTGCCGAGACAGCAGGGCGCATTATTCGCACCGTGATGTCGGGTTTGCCGGTGGACAGCCATTGGTTGAATATGTGCCGTCTTCGGGGCGTGGCGGCAGGTCCAGCGTGTCATCGAGGCTGATGCACGCTTCCTTGCCTGCATTTTCGCTGCGCCCGGCAAATACGGCACTGTTGACCCGGTAGATCCGGCACCAGGCGCGCGGCGTGCCGTAATAGAATTCCGCGATCTCGCTGAGGGTCCACAGGCCCGTCCGGGAGATTGTCAGCCGGCAAGGCACATCGCGCCGGGTCTCGCAGGGCACAAGCGTGTCGGGCATCTCGATATCGGCTGGTGCGACCTGCGCAGCCGGTGTGTCGCCATCGATGGACGGCTCGCCAGTTGATGCGCTGGCTCTGGTTTCCGGCGCTGGCTGGGGCGTGAGCAATGGGGGCGTCTGGCGCGATTGCATCGGGCTGTTTGCAGGCGGGGGTGAAATGTCGACAGTGTTGACCGGCCCGGAAATGTCGCCCGATGGCTCCGACTGGGGTTCGCTTTCCCCCTCCTGGGCGGTTTGCGCAGCTTTTTCCGCATCGCCGGAGGGCGGCGGAGGCAGATTGGCGGGCGACTGCGTATCGGCATCTTCCGGCATCCTGCAAGGCGTAGCGATTGCCCGGCCTTGCGTAGTGGCCCTGCAGTCATCGGCTGCCAGGTGGTCAAACCCCTGCGGCAGCGGCCGGGGCATGCGGCATGGCAGTTTCTCCAGCCGGCCTGTCTCGCCGGGCCGGCAAACGGGAAGCAAAGCACTGCGCGCGCTATCAGTCGCCGCGCCCGCGCTTGTCGTGCCCAGGACCGAGGACATCAGCCAGATGCTGAGCGCGAGCAGGCCGCAGGCGAGAAAGCCGAGCAGTGCCCAGAGCCATCCGGACTTCGGGCGTGGATCCTCGGGCTTCGCGCGAGGCTCCAGGCGCCATGCGCCCCATCGCGGTCGTGGATGTCGCGTATCGGCCAGCCTCAGGCGCATGGGAGAAATGACCTGGTCGATCCGCGAGGCATCATAGCCGGCATTCAGAAGGATCTCGACAGCGCTCGGCCGGTCGCCGCGCGCAAGCGCTTCCATGATCGCTTCGAATTGCGCACTTCCCGCCCAGCCTCCGGCCTGCGAAAAGCGGGCAAAGAGCAGGTCTGGCAGGTTGCGGTCGCCCGGCACTGTCGTATCAATCCATCGTGCGACGGGTTCAACCTGGCGATCAAGATCGGGAATGTCCGGGCGTTGGGGCGGGCCCCAGCCGGTCTTGCGCCCGGCAAGTTCGCTCACCGCGCCGATATCGAGACTTCTGAACCGTGCGAAGGGAGAGGGCAGGGGATGGTTTCCAAGACCTGCGGTCACATTGAGCACGGGCTTTTGCAGGGTCAGTGCACGCGTGATCTCGGTTTCGGTCGTCGTTGGATCGATCAGACGGCGCGGTGTCCAGAGCGCGATGACGCGGCCACTTTTCGAGATTGCCTCATCGGCCGCCTGGCTGAACCCGTCTGCAATGGCGAATGTCGATTTTTCGGCCCAGACCTTCAGGCCCGGGCGAAGACGCTTCAACTGGCCGCGCAATGCGCGCGCCACCGGCTCATCGGCAACCCGGTAGCTCAGGAAGACATCCCATTCACCATCGTGCGCCATATCGATCATGTTTGGCTCTTCGGTCATCATGTCCCTTGTGGCTGACCGCCGGCGGTCTGAAAGCCTTGCAAATTCATGACCATTTACATGGCGCAAGTCCAACCGGTTAACAAATCGACCCGGAATTTTCATCCCGCCCTAACGCATGTTCATCAATTTGGCATGTCTGCGGCGCGAATCAGTTGCCCGCGTCAACGCATTGGAAAGGCTAGGCAGGGTTAATAGGGGTATCGAAAATCTTTACCCGGAGCCACTTCCCATGCTGAGAGACCTCATCCGCCATGTCGCCACTGAAACGGGACTGACCCAGGCGAGGACGCGCGAGGCGCTTGGCGTCATCTTCAATGCGGCCGAACGCCAGGGCTCACCCTTTGCCGAAGCCCTGTTTTGCCGTCTTCCCGGCGCGCGCACGCTGGCAGCTCGGACAGGTTCCGAAATCGGCGCACCGAACGGTGCCATTGCCCGCCTTATCGAACAGACCCCGGGCGGGCGGCGCAGCGTCGCCGCAGCGATGATCAAACAATTGCTTGCCCTTGATCTCGGCCACAAGCAGATCGGCGCGATCCTTCCAGCCGTCGCCGGGTTCGCCGAAGACAGTTATGGCATTACCGGCTTTGGCCATCTCGGCGATCTGATCGGATCGGACCTCGACATCCGCAGCGACGAGAGCGCAGACATCTCGAAGGTCGCCTGACCGTCGCGAGGTATTCGTCAAGGCATGCAAGGCCTGCAGCTTCGTGCTGCGGGCTTTTCGTGTCCTGTATCCGTCTGCTCTGTATCTTTCAGCCGCGCCAGGGAAACCGGGGCGGACGTTTCTCCATGAAGGCGCGATAGCCTTCGCGGAAATCATCGCCGAGTGCGCCTTCCACAAAGCCGGCAATCGACGCATCGCTTTCGGCGCGCTGGCCAGATTCGACCCTCAGAATGACCTGCTTCATGCCGCGCACGGCATATTGCGACAGGGCGGAGATATCGTGCGCGAGGCTCCGCGCGGCTGCGAGCGCATCGCCTTGTCCGACCAGCCGGTCAACAAGGCCAAGGCGGAAGGCTTCCTCCGCTGGAAACAGGCGTCCGGTGAACAGGATGTCGCGAGCCGCTGAACGCCCGACGGTTTCGACCAGGCGGCGCGTATCGGCAAGCGGGTAGACAAGACCAAGGCGGGCGGGCGTGACCCCGAAGCGCGCCCCGCGTGCCGCCACGCGCAGGTCGCAGGCAAGCGCCAGTGACACACCGCCCCCGACGCAGGCGCCTTCAATCGCCGCGATGACCGGTTTGGCGCAGTTTTCAAGGGCCTCAAGGGCGTCAGAAACACTCGCGGCTGCTTTTCGCGCGCTTGCCTCGTCGGCATAGATCGTCTCGAATTCGGAAATGTCAGCGCCGGCGGCGAAAGATCCGGCCGTGCCACCATGAAGGATGACGACACGGGCCGACTGATCGGCTTCAGCCTTGGTAATGAGGTCCGGAATGGCCGCCCACATGGCGTCGCTGAGCGCATTGCGCCGGGCTGGCATGTCGAGCACGATCTCTGCAAGGCCGTCCTCGACAAGGAGGTGGATCGGCGCGTGGGTGTCGGGCATGATGGCTCATCGTCTCCGGTCTGACAGGTCGCACTGCCTGTTTGCCTGCACGCGGCGCAAATTCAAACCCCTGCCGCAATTTGCGGGGTCCACGCGCCGCTTCCCTGCGCGACTGGCGCGCACATCCCGGCTTGACACAGAAGGCGTGCAACGTCATTAGACGCGCTTTCGAGACATTCCGACCAGCGAGCCCGACGCCATGGCAAAGCCAGCAAATATCAAGATTCGCCTGAATTCGACTGCGGGAACGGGCTATTTCTACGTCACCAGGAAGAACCCGAAGAACATCACCGAGAAGCTGGTGATGAAGAAATATGACCCGGTCGTGCGCAAGCATGTCGAGTTCAAGGAAGGCAAGATCAAATAGATCTTCTCAGCCCTCAGAGTGCGATGCAAGCGCAGGTGGCGCAAACCTGAAGCGACGCGCCTTGTCATATATTACCGGCATAGAAGTCTCCTCGGTTCCCTGGCCGATATTGTGAATGATCTTCCAGTTCCGGTCGAGACCGCGCCTGTCCGAGACAATGGCGATATGTGGCAGGTTTCCCGGCAACCGGCATGTCATCAGGTCACCCGGTTGCCAGCCATTCGCGCGGTGCTCTGCGCCCTGGCGCCTCAGGAAGGTCTCCAGATTGGGCACCCGGCGATGGTCGATATTGCGATCCGGGCGCGACAGGCCCCATATCGCCGGATAAGCCCCGAACGTATCGCGCATGTCCTTGTGCACTGCGGACTGAAGGTCAAAGCCGAAGGCATCGCGATAGGCGCGCACGACAACATCGGTGCACACGCCCCGCTCGCGGGGAACATCGCCGCCGGGATAGCCGAGGCTGGCATAGGCGCCGTCATAAAGCCTCGTCACGCCGATCTGCGCACGCGCGGCTGCGATCAGCCTCTCGCTCCACGGCGCCGACCGGTCGTTGATCTGGAAACCTGCCAGTGGAACGGCGAAAAGGCCGGCAAGCGCGGTGCGGCGTGTGAAGGTCATGCGAGATCGGTAAAACTGCCATGCGGCCAGACTTTGGCAACATGGTGGAAAACCGGGCTTTAACGCGCGGCTGACAAACGTATCTTAAGATTGTCCTCACCTGTTTCAAGACAGTCCTTTCCATCCCGACCGCCCCGGACCTGATCCGGGGTCTCTCGCGTGCGGGCCGGAAACAGGCAGATCCCGGGTCAAGCCCGGGACAGTCGGATGTCCGGGGGAGTTTCAGAAACAGTCCCTTTGCGTTTTCAGCAGCCTGTTAAAAGCCCCTGAATTCGGCAATCTCCTCAAGCGGGGCCCGCTCGGAATACAGCGTGTTGACGGGGTGGTTCGTGTCGGTGTGCCCGACGGCCATGCCGCAATAGACCATCTCGGTTTCCGGCAGCGCGAAATGGGCCTTCAGCGACGGGCGCAATATGCCCCAGCATTCCTGCATGCAGGTGCCCCATCCGCGCTCGACAGCAAGCAGGGCGAGGGTCTGCATATACATGCCCATATGCGCCCACTGGCCATG
>CAYXQV010000210.1:0-4776 GCA_964467505.1 uncultured Hyphomonadaceae bacterium
CCCCTCCGATCAGGATCATCGCATAGACCATGACAGCCAGTATCAACAGCCAGCTGCGGATCAGCCCGATACCGCCGCGCGGTGCGACCTTTGGGCGAAGGGGATGGGTTTCGCTGCGCATGTCACCTAAGTGTCAGCTTCCGCGCCTGAGACAAGGCGACAAGTGTCGCAGGCCCATCATCCAGGAGTGTGCAATGTCACAAGGCGCGCGCAAACCCATCGCCATGGTGATCCTCATCATCTGGCTCACCGTCTATGTCATCGCCGTGGCAAGCCTGAGCGGATGGCTGGCGACTGCACCGCGCTGGGCGCAGCTGCTTTTTTATATCGTGGCAGGCGTGGCCTGGGTGATCCCGCTGCGTCCCCTGTTTCGCTGGATGAACACCGGTTGATCAGCCGCCCTTGATGAGCGGCATGAAGGCGACGTCGGTGCCAGGTTGCAGCGGTTCGAGAAACGCATCCTGGACAATCTCACCATCAAGGATGGCAAACATTTTCCCGCTCAGTTCCTCGCCAAGCCCGGGATGGCGCGCATCAAGCGTGCGATACAGTTCGCGCATGCTGCCAGCGTCCAGCTCGAATTGCGTCTCGGTGAGGCCGAAACGACCCGCCAGTTCACCGGGAAGGACAATTTTCGCCATAGCCCTTGCCTCACTCAGGCCTTTCCGACGAACCGCTCAATCGCTTCGAGCACACGCGGGGGAGACATCGGCAATTGTGTCATCCGCGTGCCGACAACATGCGAGACGGCGTTCGCCACAGCCCCAAGCGGCGGCACGATCGGCACTTCGCCGACACCGCGCACACCATAGGGGTGTGACGGATTGGGCACTTCGACAATCACCGTGTCGATCATCGGCAGGTCCGAGGCGACCGGCATGCGATAGTCCAGGAAGCCGGCATTCTGCAGCCGACCGTCCTCGCCATAGACATACTCCTCGTTCAGGGCCCAGCCGACACCCTGGGCGACGCCGCCCTGCATCTGGCCCTCGACATAGCCTGGATGAATTGCGCGCCCGGCATCCTGGACGGCTGTGTAGCGCACGATTTCCACCCGCCCGGTCTCCATGTCGACTTCCACATCGCAGATATGCGTGCCAAAGCCCGGTCCGGCACCGCGCGCATTGATGGCGGCATGACCGACAATCGGGCCGCCGAGTTTGGCCGTACGCCCGGCAAGATCGGCCAGTGTGAGCGGTTCGAACTCGCCGACATTGTGGCTGGCCGGATGGGCTGCGCCATCGCGCCACGCAACGCCATCCACATCGACTTCCCAGATTTTCGCCGCCCGCTGGCGCAGTTCGTCCACCACCGATTTCGCGGCCGAGATCACCGCCATCCCGACCGCGAAGGTCACACGGCTGCCGCCGGTCAGGTCCGAATAGCCGATCGAGGCGGTGTCGCCGATCACGGGGCGAATGCGCGCGACATCAATGTCCAGGACCTCCGCTGCCATCAGCGCCATGGATGCACGCGAGCCACCAATGTCGGGGTTTGGTGAGACGACAACCACCGTGCCGTCCGGGTTCACATGAATGGCGGCTGTCGATTCCCCGCCGATATTGAACCAGAAGCCGCTTGCGATGCCACGACCCTGGTTCGCTCCGAGCGGGGCTGACCAGTGCGGATGGGCCCTGGCGGCTTCAAGTGTATCGACCATGCCGATCTGTTTGAAGGTTGCCCCATAGATCGCCCTGGTGCCTTCGCGGGCCGCATTCGCGAGCCTGAGATCAATGGGATCCATGCCAAGCTCGATGGCGATCTCGTCGAGCACGCTTTCGACAGCAAAGGCCGACATCGGGGCACCCGGCGCGCGATAGGCTGCACATTTCGGGCGATTGGAGACCACGTCATAGCCGGTCACACGCGCATTCTCGATATCATAGCAGGCAAAAGCCGACATGCAGCCCGGCATTGCCGGCGAACCGGCAAAGGCGCCGGCCTGGTATTTCAGCTCCACCTCGCCGGCGGTGATCTCGCCGGAGCGTTTCACACCGATCTTTGCGCGCACCACCGAGCCGGAGGTCGGGCCCGAACCGCGAAACACTTCCGAACGCGACATCACCGCGCGCACCGGCCGGCCTGCCTTGCGCGACAGGAGAAGCGCGATGGGTTCGAGATAGACGGTCGTCTTGCCACCAAAGCCGCCGCCGATCTCAGCCGGTGTCACGCGCAGGTCCGAAAGTTCCATGCCGAGCAGTTTCGCCGTCAGGGCGCGGATCATGAAATGACCCTGGCTGGAGCACCACAGGCGCGACTGGCCATCCTGCGTCCATTCGGCGACCGCAGCATGCGGCTCGATATAGCCCTGATGGGTCGCAGCTGTGCGGAATGTCCGCTCGATGACGAGATCGGCTGCGGCAAATCCGGCCTCGATATCGCCCTTTGCCATGGTAATCTTCTTTGCGACGTTCGACGGCGTGTCCGGTCGCGGATCGACCCCTTCAGTGAACATGTCCTCGTGCAGAAGGGGCGCGCTCGGCGCCATCGCCTCTTCGACGTCAATGACATGCGCGAGCAACTCGTAATCAACCTCGATCAGGCCAAGTGCCGCCTCGGCAATCGCGGCGCTGGTGGCGGCCACGGCGGCAACTGCATGGCCGTCATACAGCACTTTTCCATGGGCCAGGATATTATGGGAAAGATCGCGGAACTGCACCTGCGCCTCGCCGGCATCGACCGTTTCGGCGGCTGCCTCGGGCAGGTCGTTTGCCGTGATGACCGCCTTGACGCCTTGCAGTGCCTGCGCCTTCGAGATGTCGATGGACCGGATGCGCGCATGGGCATGGGGGCTGCGAAGGATTTTCGCCTCCAGCATGCCCGGCAGGTTCAGGTCAGCGCCGAAATCTGCCCGGCCGGTCACCTTGTCAACACCGTCGGGGCGCGCAATGCGCTTGCCGATCCACCTGGTTTCGGGAAGGTCAAAAGCCATCGCGTCAGGCTCCTCTCATCTCGGCCGCAGCGTCCTGTACCGCGCGCACGATCTTGTCATATCCGGTGCAGCGGCACAGGTTGCCGGCCAGCCAGTATCGGATCTCGGTTTCAGTAGGGTCGGGATTGTGGTCGAGCAGTGCTTTTGCAGCGACCAGGAAGCCGGGTGTGCAGAAGCCGCATTGCAGGGCGGCGTCGTCGATGAACTTCTGCTGAAGGGGGTGGAGCGTGTCGCCCGTCGCCAGGCCCTCGATGGTCTGGATCTCGGCGCCGGCAGCCTCGGCGCTCAGCATCAGGCAGGAACAGATCACGCGCCCGTCAACGATCACGCTGCAGGCGCCGCAATCGCCGGTCGAACAGCCTTCCTTGGTGCCTGTCAGGCCAAGTGCGTCGCGCAGCACGCCCAGCAGCGTCTCGCGCGGCTCGCAAAGAAATTCCGTTTCTTCACCATTCACGATTGTCGTGACATGCAGCTTCTTCATCCGTTCGACCTCGCTTGTGCCCGTTGCATTGCCTTCAGGGCTGCGCGCCGGGCCAGCACGCCGGCAACCTTGCGGCGATAGTCAATCGTGCCGCGCTTGTCATTGAGGGGCTGGCACGCCGCGCTGGCAGCTGTCGCAAGCTGTTCCAGGGCGCCCGCCTCCAGCCTTGTGCCGATGATCGCATCAGCGGCTGCGCTCACCAGAAGCTGGCGCGGGGCGACTGCGCCCAGGGCAATCCGCGCTGCGCTGCAGGTGCCATCCTCACCAAGCGTGAGGCAGACGCTGGCGCCGACCACGGCAATATCCATCTCGCTGCGCGGGGTGAGCCGGAGATAGGCGTCACCGGTCTGCGCGTCCGGTTTTGGCAGCCGGAAGCTGACGACGAATTCGCCCGGCTCCAGCGCGGTCTGGCCAGGGCCGGTGACGACCTCCTCGACCGCCAGTTCGCGCAGGCCGGAGGGGCCCGCAATCGAGCAGGTCGCGCGCGCCGCGATGAAAGCCGGCACGCTGTCGGCTGCCGGCGAGGCGTTGCAGAGATTTCCGCCCGGCGAGGCGCGTCCCTGTATCTGCTGGGAGCCGATGAGGTCCATCGCTTCAGCCACGCCCGGCCAGGCGGCCTTCAGGGCGGTGTGGGCATTGATCTCGGCGCCCGTCACGGCGGCACCGATGGTGAAGGCCTCGTGTGTCTCGTCGATGATCCGGGTCTCGCAGATACGCTTGATGTCGACAATCGTGCCTTCCGGCGCAAGGCCTGCGCGCATCTGGACGATAAGATCGGTCCCGCCGGCGAGAATGCGCGCCGTCGGGCCACCCGCCGCGAGCGCCCTGACCGCCTCTTCTATTGTTTCCGGCGCTGCATAATCGGCCAGTGACATCGCGAACCTCCCGGTTTTCCTTTTCCACACTGTGGACCGCATGACGGGCCCGGTCCAGCCGGGTTCATGCGTCCGCCGTTCGGTCAGGCAGGATGACCTTGCGTCATGATGGCGTCGGTATCAGGCGGGTGTCAGGCCGGTCATCGACTTGCCGTCACGCCGGGTCACAAATTCTGCCGAGACAAGGGTGTCATAATCGCGCTCGGTGATGGGCGACACCTTGATGAATTGTGCGCGGGCCGCATCGGGTGTCAGGGTGACAAGAAGGTAGCCATGGCCGTGAGGGTCGTGGTGGACAACCTCCTCATTGGCCTCTTCAAACATGTCCCCGAGGCCGGAAACGCCGGGCATATAGGTGCCAAAGCCGGGCGAGCTGACCGAGGTGCAACCAAACTCGACACCGCGCAATTCACCAGCGTCATCGTGAAGTTCATTCGCCCAGGCGGTATGCGAGTCGCCGGCAAGCGTTACGAGCCGGGCGCCAGCCT
>CAYXQV010000211.1:0-4764 GCA_964467505.1 uncultured Hyphomonadaceae bacterium
GGGGTGACGGCGCGCCCGATCAGCCGGAAGCCCTGAAGGCATGGCGCGACGCCGTGGCTGTAATAGGTCTCCCAGCCCTGCGGCGCGCGCCCGTCAACCTCGCCGGGCCGACCCACAATCAGGCCGGTCTCCTCGAAGGTTTCGCGAATGGCGGTGAGCGGGAAAGCACGGGGCCGGCGACGCGCGGCCTTCTCCAGGCGCTGATGTTCGGTCTGCGGCAATTCGCTAAATGAAGGCGCGCGGCCATCCTGGGGATCGACGCGCCCGCCGGGAAAGACATATTTCTTCGGCATGAAGGCGTGGCGGCCTGAGCGCATGCCCATCAGGACGCGCGGGCGGGCCTGGTCATGGCGCACGAGGATCAGGGTTGCCGCATCGCTTGGGCGTGGGCTCGGCCGGTCCTTGATGAGCACCTCGCCGTCTTCGGGCTTGTCATAGGCGCTTTCCTTGCCTGTTGCGTCATCGGCCATGTGCGCCGCTCCCCTTTTTTGCGTTCCGGCCACGGGGCTCACGTGACTTGCGAGGCCTTTGCCTGTGATCCCGGCCGGCGGGCGGCTGCTGGCCCTTCTGGCGCGGTTTCGGCGCAGATGTGATCTCAAGCAGCAATCCGCCCTGCAGCGGCGTGACCTCGAGCAGCTTCGCCTTCACGCCCTGACCCAGCACATAGCGCTTGCCCGAACCGCGCGCGACGAGTTGCATCGCGGCCTCGTCAAACACCCAGTAATCGTCGGAAATACTGGAAATCGGCACGAAGCCGTCAGCTGCCGTGTCTGCCAGGCGCACAAACAGGCCTGCCCTGGTCACCCCGCTGATCCGCCCTTCGAATTGTGCCCCGACCCGGTCTTTCAGGAACAGTGCGAGATAACGGTCTGTCGCATCGCGCTCGGCCCCCGTCGAGCGCCGCTCGGTCTCGACAAGGTGCGATGCGGTCTCCTCCAGCGTCACCGCAGCTTCCTTGCCAAGCCCGTCAGGGCCCAGATCATGGGCGGAGATCAGCGCGCGGTGGACAATCAGGTCGCCATAGCGCCGGATCGGTGAGGTGAAATGGGCATAACGGCTGAGATTGAGCCCGAAATGGCCGAGATTTTCATGCGCATAAACAGCCTGCGACTGGCTGCGCAGCACCATTTCATTGATCATGTCGGCATGATCGCTGTCCTCGACCTGGCCAAGCAGCCAGTTGAAGCGCGACGATTGCGGGCGCTCGCCGAGCGGCCACTTGATGTTCACCGTCTTGAGGAATTCCGCCAGCGCCGCGAGCTTCGCATCCGAGGGCTGGTCATGCACACGGTAGAGCAGCGGCGTTCTGGCCTTTTCGAGGCTTTCGGCGGCCGCCACATTCGCCTGGATCATGAATTCCTCGACCAGCTTGTGGGCGTCGAAACGGTCCTTGGTGCGGATCGTCTCGATCGTACCATCCTCGGCAAAATAGATGCGGCGTTCCGGAAGGTCGAGTTCGAGCGGGCCGCGCCGTGACCGCGCCGCCTTGAGCGCCTCATAAGCGCCCCAGAGCGGCCTGAGCACGGTATCCAGCAGCGGCCCGGCACGCTCACCTGGATTGCCGTCAATTGCTGCCTGCGCCTCCTCGTAGGAAAGCCCGGCCGCCGAGCGCATCATGGCGCGGAAAAACCGGTGCGAACGCTTTGTGCCCGACCGGTCGAACTCCATTTCCACTGCCAGGCAACGACGCGGCTCATCCTCTTTCAGCGAACATTCGCCCGCAGACAGCTCGAAAGGCAGCATCGGCACCACACGGTCGGGGAAATAGGTGGAATTGCCGCGCTTCCAGGCCTCACGGTCGAGCGCGGTGCCCTCGCGCACATAGGCGGCGACATCAGCGATCGCCACGATCACCCGCCAGCCGCTCTCCAGCTCTTCGGCATAAAGGGCATCGTCATGGTCACGCGCATCATCAGGATCGATCGTGATCAGCGGGGTCTGCGTGAGATCCTCGCGTTCGCACGCGGCAGGCTGGGCGCTGCGTGCCTCCTCCAGAACAGCCTCGGGAAACTCGGTGGGGATCGAATGGGAATGGATTGCAATCAGGCTGGCGGCGCGCGGGTCACCAGCCTTGCCGATCACCTCGCGCACGACATAATGGCGCGGGCCGGACGCATGGCCACGCAGCGGCCTGGGCTCGGCGCGCACCAGATCACCATCCCCGGCGCCATTGACATCGCTGCCTTCGACAAGGAGCTCGCGCTTCTGCCGGCGGTCGGCACTTTCGATCCGCCCGCCCTTGCCCACCCGGGTAAACAGGCCGACGACCGGTTCGCCGTCGCGCTTGTCGAACAGCTTGATGAGCCTGGCCTTCCAGCCGCCGCCATATTCGCTGAGGCGGCACAGGCCACGGTCGCCGATACCGGGCTCTTTCTGGTGGCCGCCCTTGCCCTTCACGCGATGGGCGGCTCCGGCATAGACCAGATCCGGGCCGAACGGGCCGTCACGGCCAAGCGCCTTGCCGATCAGGTCGCCATGCTCGTCGATGCGCAGGAAGGCGACAACCGTGGTCGAGGGCGGGGCCTCGCTGCGCGCATAGGCACGCTTGCCGGTCCGCTCCAGCTCACCTTCGCTTTCCAGTTCCTTGAGAACCTCGCGCAGCTGGGCGCGCTGTTCGCCTTTGACGGAAAGCCCGCGGGCGATTTCGCGGCGAGACGTAATGTGAGGGTGCTTGTCGAGAAACTCGCGCACCGTTTTCTTGTCGGGAAATGTCATGACGCCCAATATAGGGTGTTTCGATGACAAAATCGCCCGTAGATTTCGCAAGCTTTCTGTGCAGGCGCCGGAAAGCTCAGGCGAATTGCGGCGCGATCTTCAGGTTGCGCACCCAGCCGATCTTCTCCATCGCCAGCAACAATGTGCCATTATAATCGACGATCCGGTTCCACACTCCCTTGCGCGGACGGTGCAGCGCACTGACCGGCTGTTCATGGTGGTGGTCATGAAAGGCTTCGCCGCCTGTCAGCAGCCCGATCAGGTGATCAGCCCATTTCGGCGTCTTCAGGTGGCCGAGCACATTGATGCCGTAGACCGTCGCATGGAACTGGATGGCCCGGCCGATCACCAAACAGGCATGCAGGAGCGCCGTCAGCATCAGCGAGCCGCCCGCTGCCCAGACGATCAGGTAAATCGCTGCAGGGATGACAAGGTGCACGACCAGCGAGATCGAATTGTAGAACCGGTCCATCCAGACAATGATCGGCTGGCGTTTCAGCCAGAGCGGCATGGGACGCGCCGTCTCCGCAGCATCGCGGAAGATGATCCAGCCGACCCATGCCCAGCGCTTGGATTCGAACGGATTGTGCGGGTCGCCCGGCTTGTCGGAAAAACGGTGATGCTGGGAATGGTAATTGACCCAGTCCCGGACCTCGCCCTGCATTGCGATAATCAGGTTGAGCATGGTCAACACCTGCGCGGGCGCGCGCAGTTCGCCGGCGCGGTGCTGAAGGATACGGTGCAGCGGGCCGATGCCCATATTGCAGATCACGATGGCGCCGATCACGGTTGCAATGCCAAGCGGGGCATACCACCAGTGCAGCTGCAACCGCTCCAGCGCCAGTCCCAGGACAAGCGTGGTGACCAGCAGGCCAAGTCCCAGCAGGGGATAGAGTATCGCGGAAAAGAAACTGGCGAAATTGAACGTCGCCCAGGTTTTCGGGATCGCAAGGGATCTCGGCTTCATCTGTGATCTTTCGTCTGAGGCCGGCGCACGATGTCACCGGTCGGTTGCGTTCAGGTCAGGCCCCCGACCTTTCGACGACAATGTTCCGGGAATCGCCCTTGCGCAAGCTTCCACAACTGCGACATTCAGGTAGAAATGCTATCAGGTCATCAAGATCGCGAGAGGGGATAAACGATATGCCTGTCCAGACCGACCCTGCCGAGGGGCTTCGCCGCATCGTCACCTGCAATGACGAGCGCGGGCGATCACGCATCATGATCGACGGGCCACCGGCGCAGGTCCACTCGGTCGCCAGCCTGCACGAAATCTGGACCGATGCCGCCAGCGGGCCGCTCGATGCCACCGTGAGCGAGGATCTCGGCAAGGGAGAGGTCAGGCTCTCGCCACCCGCAGGCGGGGTGAAGATCCGCTGGTTCATCGTGCGCCCGCGTCCGGAAGGTGTTTCGGCCGACGCGTTCGCCAGCTTCGTTCGTGGCGCGTTCGAGGATATCGGCGCGGGCGACCACCAGCCCGACACCAGCCGCCACCCGGCCATGCACACCACACACACGATCGATGCAATCATCCTCATCCGCGGCGAGGTCAGGCTGTTGCTCGATGATGACGAAACCGTGGTGCGCCCCGGCGATGTCGTGGTCCAGCGCGCCACCAACCATGCCTGGTTGGTTGAAGGCGACACGCCGGCTCTTTTCGTGGCTGTGCTCGTGGACAGGAGCTGATCGGCGCCGTCTACTCCGCAGCCATTGCCGTGACGGGTGCGTCCTGCGCCCCGCGCACCAGCCTTCCGGGCCGCGCCGGGGTCGGCTCGCCGTCACGGCTGATCACCTGCCCGGCGACAAGCGTTGCGGTGTAGCCCGACGCGCGCTGGACCAGTCGCCGCCCGCCGGCGGGAAGGTCGTGGGCCACCCCCGGCGCATGCAGGGTGAGCCTGTCATAATCAATGACATTGATGTCGGCGCGATAGCCCGGCGCGAGCAGGCCGCGATCCTTCAGACCGACAGCCTGCGCGGTATCGTGGCACTGGCGCTTGACGATCCATTCGACCGGGAAGCGCGCGCCGCGTGTGCGGTCACGTGTCCAGT
>CAYXQV010000212.1:0-4760 GCA_964467505.1 uncultured Hyphomonadaceae bacterium
CATCGGTCTCCAAAACCGAGGGTCGCGGGTTCGAGTCCTGCTGCCCCTGCCAGGCGCAACATGTGTCCATACCGGAGACATAGGTAACAGATTGTTCCGGAGAGAAAGGTTACACTTTCACTCCGAACGGGCTCTGGATTGCTTTCAGCAGCCGGCTAACCGCGATGCAGTGCGCAGAGCTTGTTGCCATCCGGGTCGCGCAGATAGGCCAGATAAAGCCGCTGGCCGCCGCCCTCGCGCCAGCCCGGCGGGTCTTCGATCGCCTTGCCACCAGCCGCAACGCCTGCGGCGTGCCAGGCATCGGCCTGCGCGGAATTTTCCATCGCAAAACCGATGGTCATGCCGTTGCCACAGGTCGCGGGCTGGCCATCAATCGGCGGCGTGACGAGGAAAACCCCGCCATTGTGGAGATAGACGAGCCGGCCCTTGGAATCGGCTGTCCCGGCCTTGCCGCCTGTGGCTGTAAAGAGCGCATCATAGAACGCCTTCGAGCGGTCGATATCATTCGACCCGACCATCATGTGACTGAACATCGGTGTTTCCTTCCTCCTGGGACCGTCGGAGACAGATTGCGACAGCGCGCTTCCCGATGCCAGCGGATAATGTGTGCCAACGCGTTTTGTGAAGCCCAGATGTCCGTTCCGTCCGGCAGGTTGGTGAGATTGGCGTGGGTACAGGTTTTCCCGATCAGATACGATACAACCGGAAACCGCCCTTCGCGCTGCGAGACATCGACCGAAAACACCCTTTTGGTGCCGGAGGAGGCATGGTCATGCCAGGCTGGCTGGAAGGTCGTAAAGGTTGAGAATGCGTCCATCCAGATAGTCTTCAAACTTCGCCGCAAGTCGCTTGTCGGCGGTCACAAGTGAAAGGCTGCCCATCCTGGCTGCGGTGACATAGATGCAATCATAAACACTGTGCTGGTATTCAATCGCGAGATCCAGCGCTGGAGCAATCAGGTCTTCGTTGGATGTGATCGGATACGCCGCGTCGAGCACGTGCAGGGCCTCACGGCAATTCTGTCGGTCAAGTTGCCCTGCCCGAAAGAGATTGCGCAAGGTGTTTGCGAACTCGATACGCGTGAACGCAAGAACGATCGGGTCAAATTGCTTCAGGACCTGCTCTGCCGCAAGGGAACAATCATGCTGCAGCAGCGAGGGGATGATCGCGCTGGTGTCAAAAACGGCTTTGCGCACAATCAGGCTTCTCCGCGCAGGGCTCGCTCAATGTCGCTGTTTCGTTCCTTGCGCTGCTTCCCGATGAGGTCGCCGAGATCACCTTCTAAGCGAGGTTGGGATTCGCGAAATTGCCTCAGTCTTTCAATGCGTTCGTCACGCGCGCCTACAACATCGCTTTCAATCAGATCGCGCAGATATTGTTCCAGCGACGTATTCAACGCCGCCGCTTTCGCCTTGAGGCGTGCGACGATATCTTCAGGAAGATTACGAACAAGAACCTGAGCCATTTCCGAATGATAGCATTACGCTATCACATTGTAAACCGGAATGCAGCTCAGAGCGATCAGAACACCACCACGCTGCGAATACTCTCCCCAGCATGCATCAGGTCAAAAGCGTCATTGATCCTTTCCAGGTCCATGACATGGGTGATCATCGGGTCGATCGCAATCTTGCCATTCATGTACCAGTCGACGATTTTCGGCACGTCGGTGCGCCCCCTTGCGCCGCCAAAGGCTGTGCCGCGCCAGTTGCGCCCGGTAACGAGCTGGAACGGCCGGGTGGCGATCTCCTTGCCGGCCTCGGCCACCCCGATGATGATGGATGTGCCCCAGCCGCGATGGCAGCATTCCAGCGCCTGTCGCATGACATCGGTATTGCCGGTGCAGTCGAAACTGTAATCGGCCCCGCCATCTGTCAGTTCCACAAGGTGGGCGACGACATCGGCGGTCTCGCGCGGATTGACGAAGTGGGTCATGCCGAATTTTTCGCCCCATGCGCGCTTGGCCGGGTTGATATCGACCCCGACAATCGTGTCTGCGCCGGCCAGTCTTGCGCCCTGAATGACGTTCAGCCCGATCCCGCCGAGCCCGAACACGACAACACTGTCACCCGGTGCGACCTTTGCCGTGTTGACCACCGCGCCAACGCCCGTGGTGACGCCACAGCCGATATAACACGCCTTGTCGAACGGGGCGTCCTTGCGGATTTTCGCGACCGCGATTTCCGGCAGGACGGTGAAGTTCGAAAAGGTCGAACAGCCCATATAATGATAGACCGTCGCCCCCTTATGGCTGAAGCGCGAGGTGCCGTCCGGCATCAGCCCCTTGCCTTGCGTGGCGCGGATCGCGGTGCAGAGATTGGTCTTGCCCGACAGGCAGCTTTTGCACTGGCGGCATTCGGGCGTGTAGAGCGGGATGACATGGTCGCCCGGCGCCACGCTGGTCACGCCCGCGCCAACCTCGCGCACAATCCCTGCGCCCTCATGGCCAAGAATGCTGGGAAAGAGACCCTCGGAATCGAGCCCGTCCAGCGTGTAGGCGTCTGTGTGGCAGATGCCGGTGGCCTTGATCTCGACCAGCACCTCGCCGGCCTTCGGCCCTTCCAGGTCCAGCTCAACAATCTCCAGCGGTTTCTTCGCTTCAAAGGCGACGGCGGCGCGTGTTTTCATATATCATTCTTTCCGGGACCGGATGGTGGCTCTGTTGCCAATAAACCTAACGCAGTCGCGCGAGGTGATGCAATCAGGGCTTCCGCAAGGCGCGAAAGTCGTATCCCGGCGTTGGATACTTGCGGCGGGCAGTTTAACTGCTTCGGAGAATACCGTCCGAAAGCCCTCGCCATGATCCGTATCCTGCTTGCCAGCCTCTTGGCCGCTGCACTGCCTGCAATGGGCTCAGCGCAGCAATTGCCTGAAATGGAGGGATGGCGCATGACACTGGGTGGGGGCGGCCTCTATTCGCCCACATATGAAGGCGACGACGATTACAGCCTCTCGGTGCTGCCCAATCTCCAGTTCAACTACGAGGACACCTTTTTCGCATCGGTGCAGGATGGCGTCGGCTACAATTTCACCATCAACGAGCAATTCAAGCTGGGCCCGATCGCGCGCTTGCGGTTTTCCCGCGAGGAGGATGGCGAGCAGGCCTTTGCGGTGACAGGCACCGACACAACCGACCTGGTCGGACTGGGCGATGTTGACACTGGCGTCGAGATTGGCGGCTTTGCGGTCTATGATTTTGGCCCGGTGGACGTGCGCGCGGAGGCCCGCCAGGCGGTCGGGGCTCATGAGGGGTTGGTGGCAGATTTCAGCGCCAGCTGGAGCGGGCGGATCATGACAGGCGGCCCGCCCATTATCTGGTCAGCCGGCCCCCGGTTGAGCCTTGTGAGCGATGATTTCGCCAGCGCTTATTTCGGCGTCACCCCGGCCCAGGCAGAGACGTCAGGCCTGCCGGTCTTCGAGGCAGGCGGCGGACTGCATTCCTATGGCGTGGGCGCGGTGGCCCTGTTGCCGCTTGACCGGTCGTTTGAATGGAATCTGGTCATGGTGGCGGGCTATGCGCGCCTGGCCGGGGACGCAGCTGACGGGCCGCTCGTAGCCCTTCGCGGCAGCGCAGACCAGGCGACGCTGGGAATTTTCCTGAGCCGGACCTTTTACTGAAAGCGCGCGGCGATGTGCACTTGCCTCGCGCCGCATTGCGTCCCAAAGCGGTCGGCATGACCATGCGCACCCCCACGGACTGGGCGCTGTTTGCGCTCCTCGCCTTCCTCTGGGCGAGCGCCTTTGCCATGACCAAGGTGGCGGTGGGCGGCCTGCCGGCCGGGCTCATCGTGTTTGCCCGCCTCGCACTGGGTGCGGCGATCATGTTCGCCATCATGGCCGCGCGGGGCGAGCGGTTCCCGCCCTTGTCAGACCGTGCCGCCTGGAGCACGATGATTGCCATGGGGCTCATCGGCACGGCCGCCCCCTTCTACCTGCTCACCATCGCCCAGAAGGACATAGACAGCGCCCTGGCCGCGCTGCTCATCTCCTCCACGCCGCTCTTCGTGGCGGGCCTGGCCCATTTCCGCTTTGCCGACGAGAAGATGACCTGGAACAAGGCACTCGGCATTGCTGTCGGTTTTTGCGGTGTCGGCGTCCTGCTTGGCCCTGACGCCATGGACGGGCTTGGCAATTCCAGCCTGATCGCCCAGCTTCTCGTGCTGGCGGGCGGGCTTTGCTACTCCATCAACACGATCATCGCCCGGGGCGCGCCGGCCATTTCGCCCAGCGTGCTTCCGGCCGGCTTTCTCGGCTTTGCCGCGATCGCCAGCCTGCCCATGGCACTGTTTGCCGACTATTCGACCATGGAGCCCACGACGGCCCAGGTCGCCAGCGTCATCGGCCTCGCCGCGCTGCCGACCGCCGGGGCGGGCTGGCTGCTCATGTTCCTCATCGCGCGCACTTCGGCGACCTTCATATCGCTCACCGGCTACGCCATCCCGATCTTTGCCGCCGGCATCGGCGCAGCCTTTCTCGGCGAGCAGATCGGCTGGGACATGGCGCTGGCCCTGGCGCTGATCCTCGCCGGGGTCTGGTTGGCCCAGCGCCGGGGCAGGGCGCGCGCCGCCACTACGCCGGCAGAGTGAACGTGCCCCCAATGACGGTGACCGCATCGCCGCGCAAGAGGACCCGGTCAGCCGCGACCTCCACGCCGATTTCCGCCCCGCGTCCAGGGTAAGCCTGATGGCAGGTGTGGGCGTCCTTGCCGGTCAGGCCCCTGGCAATCACCGCCAGCATGCAGTGCCAGCTGCCCGTCGCCG